>CALFBV010000215.1 GCA_937951395.1 uncultured Rubritalea sp. | reverse complement strand
TTATTATAAACTATTCATTTTTTCACTGGTTGGCTTAGATAGCCGCATGAGACCTAGTTTTGAAATAATCGATCATCAGGAAACACCACTCGGAGCAGTGAGCCTGCGCCGCCGCACCATGATGACGCTCGACAATCTTGAGGTCTATGAGGTTAAACTCAATGATGATTTCCTAATGTCCTCTCTTTTCACTGTGGTAGAAGAAGCACTTTCTACTTTGGGTCTAGCCGCTACTGAGGAAGCATTTCCTAAAAGCGAGCAACTTAGCGTGGTAGTGGGAGGTCTAGGTCTGGGCTACACTGCCAAGATAGCTCTTGATCATTCATCTGTGGCTGAGCTTATCGTGGTTGATTATCTGCTTCCTGTCATAGAATGGCATGAGAAGGGACTGGTTCCACTCGGTGCGGGACTTACTGATGATTCGCGTTGCCGATTTGAGCATGGAGACTTTTTCAAGCGAGCTGTGAGCGAGGGGGGAGTTGGGTTTGACTCAGGAAATTCGGAGAAAAAATTTCATGCGATCTTGCTCGATATTGATCATTCTCCAGACCATCTACTTAATCCACGACACGCGAGTTTCTACACAGAGAATGAGCTTCGTAAAATGGCTGAGCAACTTCATCCAGGTGGGATTTTTGCGCTGTGGTCTGATGACCCGCCAGAGGAAAATTTCATGAATGCTCTGAATAAAGTGTTTGTTAATTGTGAGACGCATATTGTTCCGTTTAATAATCCGATTTTAGGCAGAGATTCTGAGAGCACTGTCTACGTGGCGGCCACTCACAGCTAAGGGTTATTTCCTTTGTGACGTAGTAAGAATACGAGATTTTAGTCAAATTACTTGTTTAATAGTATTGATGAATTATGAGTGAGTTATGATGTTCAAGTGTCCAACAATTATCGCCGTAGCTCTAACGACTACGTTAGCTTCTCTCTGTTTGTCAAATAGTGTTCAAGCAGAAGAACGTCCTAATATTCTATTTATTTTCTGTGATGATCTGGGCTTTGGTGATGTGGGCGTGTTTTACCAGAACTCTCGTAAGGCAGGTCAACCATCGTTTAAGACTCCGCACATCGATCAGTTAGCGAAGGAGGGGATCCAGCTACGTGCGCATTATGTAGGGGCTCCTGTCTGTGCGCCTTCCCGAGCAACACTGTTCCTAGGTCAATCACAGGGAAATGCACCCGTCCGCGATAATCAATTTGATAAGGCTCTACCGGATCAGCCATCTATGGCATCTACACTACAGCAAGCTGGTTACCATACAGGGCTTGTGGGTAAATGGGGACTTCAAGGCAGTAAGGATAAATCTAAGAGTGGAGTAGATGCATGGCCATCTTACCCGACTAGGCGTGGTTTTGACTATTTCTTAGGTTACGTGCTCCATGTCGATGGTCATGAGCACTATCCATTCGAAAATATACATTTAAAGAAAAGGGGTAAAACAGCTCAAGTGTGGGAGCAGAATGAAGAAATCAGATCCAAGCTTAAAGGATGTTACACCACAGATCTATTCACCGCGGCTAGTAAACGTTTCCTAGTATCACACAAGAAGAACACCCCAGATAAGCCATTCTTCCTCGTGCTGTCCTATGACACACCGCACGCGGCCACTCAGATAGCTACTATGCCTTATCCTGCTGGGTTTGGTGTCAATGGCGGTATTCAGTGGACTGGGAAGCCAGGGCAAATGATCAATACTGCAAATGATTCGCCAGATAGCTACATTCACCCAGACTATGTGAAGCAGAACTGGCGTGATGTTTCTAAGCGTTACGCTTCTTCGATCAGACGTATTGACAATTCAGTGGCAGACCTCGTGCAGACTCTCAAGGATCTAGATATGGATGAAAACACTCTGATCGTATTCACAAGTGATCACGGTCCTTCGATGGAATCATATATTGAAGAAGGTCTTAAACCAGAGTTTTTCCAGTCGTTCGGTCCATTCACTGGGATCAAGCGCGACTGCTGGGAAGGTGGAATTCGTCCTGGAGCGATCGCTAGATGGCCTAGGGAAATCAAGCCAGGTGGAGTAACGGAATCTCCATCACAAATGCAAGATTGGATGCCTACGTTCTGCGAAATTGCCAAGACTAGCATCCCTGCTATAGCGGATGGAGTGTCTCTTATTCCTGCTCTAAAAGGAACTGAGAATGAAGGGTCAGAAATTTATGTTGAATATAGTCAACATGGTAAAACTCCAAAACACCAACAATATCCGAAAGCCAGAGCTGGAGCTAAACGCGGTCAAATGCAGGTGATCCGCCAAGGTAAGTATAAGGCGATCCGCTATGATATTAAGAAGGCAAATGATCCATTCTTGGTTTTTGATCTCACTAAAGATCCTGCAGAGGCACATGACTTAGCGGGCAAGCCAGGAGTTCCAGATCAGGCGCATTGGATGGCGGCAGTATCCCGTCATCATCATAAGAACCCTACTGCGAAAAGACCTTATGATGGCATGAAAATAGCGGCCATTGTTGCTAGTAATACTCAAGCGGGAGTAAAAGTAACTGAAGCGAAAGCAAAGGCTAACTATGCTTCACGCGATAGCTACCAGCTCAGCGGCTACATTAGAGTAGATCAAGCAGGAAAGCACACGTTCTCCTTAGTAGATGGAGCGAAAGGTATCCTACGTATTCACAAGATCAATGTGCTAGATACGGACTCAAATGAAGCCTACCCGAACGATAATACGCTCAATCTAGCAGCAGGTTTTCATCCTTTCACTCTCTATCTCAGAGATGAGCCAGCGTCACAAAATGTGATCCTATGGAAAGCGAAGGGAGCAGGAGAATTTAAGGCTGTTCCGGCGAGTAATTTTTCACACTAATTTTTAGCTCCCAATTCTTTTAGAATGGGTAGCTGGTGTCGATACATCCATACGAGGATGGCGGAGGCTGCTGCCGTGACTACAGCCATGATGAAAAGTGCATCAAAGAGCCCCAGATAGAGCTGCGCCGCAATGGCTCCGAGCATGGTGCTTAGTGTGATGGCTGCACCCCAAGCAGAGAAACGCGGAATGAGAAGCATGATGACTGAGATTGAGCCAATGATGCCTGAGACAATCCGTATGAGAGCTTCATCGCTAGGCGTCCCAGGGGCATTGCTGGTGATATTAGTGAATAGATCTACGGATTACTCCGCCCCTCCGAATTTAAAGAAAAGAGTCTGGAGTAGGATGATGGAAATAACGGATTTTAGGATCCATTGACTGTGTTTTTGTGGTGCTGCCATATTAGGTTTGTTTGTTTAGTATGAAGGCTAGAGTGCTGAGAAGTGATGTTATTCCGACTAAGTTGTCATTTGCCAGACGGAGATTTTTGTTTTAGCCTTTGAGCATGTTAAGCATAAATTTCAGGCAGCTAACGACAGCAATGGTGGCGTTAGTTACTCTCACTTTATCTAATGTTGTACTAGCGTCGGATAGAGCAGTGATCTTTAATGATGTATCCAAACTAGTGGATGGCTGGCATGCCGAGCAGCATCTCTATGTGCGTGGTAAGATTGGTGTGCCGCAGAACTCACTAGATGGCCTTGAAAAATGGCTCGATGTGAATGGCAAGAACTGGACAGTCATACTGATGCAAAATGCTAAAGACCAGAAATGGAAGGACACCCGTGGGCTTACGTATTACGGTATGGACGCAGTGGAGAATGCAGTGGGTCGTGGATTGTCAAATAATCAGATGTTTTCTTCTTTAGTAGATGCTTCGGATGATAAAAGGAACGGAGCTATATTTGTGCTGTTCCTTGAGGATAGGAAATTTTCATACTTTGGAGAAGAGGCCTATGATGTCAGATTTTTAGGCGAAGACTCCTGGATCGGGAATCTTGATGTTAGCGCGATCCGAGCGATGCGTGGTGGAAGTGGAGTAATAAATGCAGCTAAAGATACGATCAAATCAATCGATGCTAAACTCAAGAGCGCTAAGGTGAAAGAAATTCAACAGCGTGAGAATGCAAAAGTGGAGAAGAAAGCAACCCAAGTCTGGGTGCTCAGCGAGTCTAGCTCCCTGGAAGTAAGACTAAAGGAACTGGCTAAGAGAGCTGGTGAAGTAAAAGCAGTAGCAACAGCTAAGGATGGTGATCTAGCTAATCCACCATTGAATGATTGGCAGCAAGTGATCAATGAATCTAGGGGGGATCCAGATCCTTTTCTAGCGAAGCAAGCGCTCGTAGAAACTGCTAGGAAGATGAATAACCACAGGCAGGCGATTATTGATTGGCATGCATTCCCAGCAGAAATGAGTGAGCTAGATGCTGAGCTCTCAGGGTTCATTCCGGATCAGAATTTCCCTGAAGCTGAGACAAGAGTTAGCGATCTTAGAAGAACTGTAGAACAAGCGAAATTAGCGCATGAGAAAGGCTCTATCAGTCATCATGAAACGCTACACAGTGCCCAGAGTGAGCTCAGCTATCTCACAGAAAATAATCAAAGGATCCGGGTTCAGAGATTACAGCAAGAGGAGTATGAGGCTGAACAGCGAGAGATGAACAGAGTAGCCGCTGTGAAACGCCAGAAGACAGTAAAAGCCGGCGCAATAGCAGGTGGTAGTGCTTGTGGAGTAGGGCTTCTGGGGTTAGGGATTTATTCGAATAGACGCAGAAAGAAGCGTAAGTTAGTAGCGGAGCAGCTCTACGGAGAATGGAAGAAAGCGATGAGCAAGCGTGTGGATAAGCTATTCGCAGTAATGGACAGAGCCGCCATTGTAGTAGGCTCAGAGCGGGACTTACCTGCGCGAGGATACCAGGGTGAGACTCTCTCTAAGTCACTTAAGGCGATCAAAAATGTGGATAAAGCATTCGTCCTAACAGCCAGTGTGGACAAAGCCCTTGAAGAAGCAGAAGACTTAATTTACCCGAGTAATATCACCTCAAAGTCGAAGAACATATTTTCACGCTCGCGTTATGATGAAGCGTTAGAGCTCTTAGAAAGAAAACCTCTAGGCAGCCTCTTGCCATTAGACCAGATCAAGGTGGTGAACAGGGGAGAGGAACAGATGCTAGGAAGCCGAGAGAATGCTGAGAATGTGGAGCTAAGTTTCACTGAGCTGATTTCAGAATTCGATAACACCGTGGCGGCTGCAGATGCGGATCTAGACATCGTGGAGCACGCATGGGAAACAATCGCTGCTCGGACAGAAGGCTTAGGTAATGCGCTCTCTGCCATTTCAGCCGAAGATGAAAAGCTAGAAAATTTAGCGATGGATGATGAACTCTTCCGTCTCGATATGCTGTTTGAAGAATGGCTACCTAAAGCAGAGTCTCACCACATCGCAAGTATAGAGGTGGGTAAACATGATCCAGTCACAGCACTAGAAACACAGGTGGATACTGGAGATAGAATGGCAGAGGAGATGGATGCCTTGATCGGTAATATCATCGCATTCCGCGAATCAGAGATGGGAGACATAGAAGATGGAGCCAAGAACCTGCACGAGCTACACAGAAGAAATGATTGGGTGATGGAGCGTTTAATCGGTTTCGACTCTGAACTAAATGGAATAGCTCAGCGAGGAATGATGGATCCCGTTAGAGAAGTGATCACGAGCCAGAATGATCAGATGTATCTCTTCAGTGAAGAGGTAGAGCAGGCGTGTAAGTTGGCAAAAATGTCTCTAGCCACCATTCCCAAATCCATAGAAGCAGCGCGTAATAAGACGATCTCCACCAGAGTAGAAATAGCCAAATCTCTCGGTCTATCTGAAGA
>CALFBV010000214.1 GCA_937951395.1 uncultured Rubritalea sp. | reverse complement strand
GAATCAATGTCACTGGGTGTTAGACGTGAGCTTTAATGAGGATAGCAGCAGAGTCCGAAAAGATAATGCCGCTGTAAACTTAGCAATGTTACGAAAAATAGCTCTCAGTTTATTAAAACACGATAAAACAGTAAAGGATAGTATCAAAGGTAAGCGTTACCAAGCTTGCTTAAATGAAAGATTACTCGAAGACTTCATGTTGCTAAATGATCCCAAGACGAGTTAGCCCTGGCAGACAAGCCTTTAGTTCACTTGTTATTTGACAAATGAGAACTCTCGCTCCTAATCTCCCTCCACCAATCTCAATATTTTATCACCTATGAAGCTCATCTTTAAATTTCTCGCTATCACTACTCTCACCAGCTCCACAGCTCTATTCACCTCATGCGGCTCTCTCTCAGGATCCAAGCCTAAGGAAGTAGTCGTCCCAGTAAAGACCTCCAAACCAAGCCTTTCATCACAAGCAACCCTAGCAAAAAAAGTCCTCAATCACCCCAAAATCACCCTTCTACGCAAGCAGGTGAGCGGCAGACTCGATAGCGCAAGCTCATACCACAACATCGCTTCAACAGCACGTGGTTACAGCGCCAAACGTAGCAGCTATGGCACAGCACCAGGTGGCTACGTTAAACTCAGAAAGCAAATGCTACAAACCATGCTCTACCTTGCAGACACTAAGGGTTACAGCTATCGTATCACCTCCATTGCTGGCGGCTCACACAGTCGCACATCTAGACACTATGCAGGCATCGCCTTTGATGTGGACATGATCAACGGCAGAAAAGTAAGCTACAGTAATCCTTACTACAAAGCCTTCATGAGAGCCGGCAGAGCAAAAGGCGCCACAGAAGTCCTAGGACCTGGAAACAAAGCCCACAGCAGCCACGTCCACTTGGCTTGGCCTCGGTAGATAGAGAGTTTTCAACTTTCTCATCAAGGTTAAATTTCATTTCAAGGAGTCACCGTTCATAATCACCAGACCTAGGCAAAAAACCTTGAAAAAGAGGCTCGCAAAAAAGGCAACAAAGCTAGCCACTAATACGCGCTCCTAACTTTGTGATAGATTTAATTTTTTTAAAGGTATATATTTATACCTCATGCTAAATTGTGATCCACAAAAAACGAATATCTCCACAGACACGCGTCGTGGATGCCTTAAAAAAACAGCTCTTACTGGGCTAACTCTTCCCCCTCTAATTAGTCAGCTAGTAAATGCTGCACCCGCCACTGCTAATGTCCCGGCTAAAGCAGAATTCAGCCTTGATGGTCGCTTTAAAAAAATCTCTACAAATATGGATAAAGTACTCGCGCTTTAATTTTCAATCTTTAAACTCTAAGAAATTTCAATGCAGCATATATTATGTCCGACCAAAATACAACCAACGAACCATCTCAGATCACTCGCCGTAATTTTGTAAAAAACGCAACAATCGGAACCGTAGCACTAGGACTAGTCCCAGGAGCGATGGCATCTTCATACATGCAAGCTCCTGGAGCGAAGAAAAAGCTTAAAGTAGGAGTCATCGGTGTAGGTGGCCGCGGATCAGGTGCTGTGATAGATATCTTGAATGCAGATCCAGACACTGTTCTCTGGGCAGTTGGTGACATTTTCAAAAGTAAGATGAAGGCAGTTGATGGATTTAAAAAGAAATACTCAGGTCGCGTCGACACTGATGACGGCAAGCGCGAGTTCGTAGGCTTCGATGCATTCCAAAAAGTGATCGATAGCGGAGTAGACCTTGTTCTTCTCACCACCACGCCTGTTTTCCGTCCAGAGCACTTCAAAGCAGCAGTAGCTGCTGGCAAGCACGTATTTATGGAGAAGCCATTCGCACTAGATATCCCAGGACTCAAGAGCATCATCTCTGATGCCAAGAAAGCGCGCAGCAATGGTCAGTCAGTCCTCACAGGTCTCGCATGGCGCTATAGCTCCCACCAAATGGAAATGCACAAGCGCATCGAAGATGGCGAAATCGGTGACATTCTCTCTACCTCATCATCCTACTCTGGTGGCGGACGTCCTAACAAGATGCCAGATATCAAATACAAGCCCAAAACCATGTCTGACATGGAATGGTCACTCAGATATTGGCAGAGCTACCTAGAGCACGGTGGTGATGGAATCTTAGAATTCATGATCCACGGCATCGACCGCATGTCCTGGTCTATGGGAGACACCATCCCTGAGAAATGCTACGCAAATGGAGCCAACATCGTTCCAACAGTAGGAGCCAATGCATGGGACAGCTTCAGCCTCTACTTCGAATACGCAGACGGAAGAACAGCTGACTTCTTCGGTAGACAAGTCCCAGGAACTTTTGCCCCAAGTGGAGACATCATCACAGGTTCTAAAGGTCGCGCAGTTACTAATGGAAGAAATGTTGCCATCATTAAGGACGGCAAGACCACTTGGAGAAGCTCTGGCCGCCCAGGCTTCGTGAATGAGCACAAAATCCTCATCGACCACATCCGTAGAGGTAAGGTTTACAATGACGTAGTGGACAAGTTCGCAAACAGCCACGCCTGCGGCATCATGGGCCGTAACGCAGCCTACACCGGCCAGCTCATCACTAAAAAAATGCTCCTGAGATCTACGGACATGCTTATCGACACCAAAGGCTTAAACTTCGACACTCCTTTCACAGCCCGCCCACCAGCACAGCCTGGTAAGACTAAGTTCCTCTAAAACTTACCTCTACACACAAACGAATCTATGCTTAAATTATTTACTTACTCTGGGTCGATTTTAAGTCTAGCCCTCGCGCCAGCTTTCACTACCACTGCATTAGCAGCTGAGGATGTGACTGCAGATGACATCAAGCCAGGATTAGCTGAGAAAGATCTAGACGACGAACAGATGCGCCTCGCGGTCATCACTCACAAGCGAATTGTCGACTACCAGAAAATCAAGAAAGATAATAACGGAGGTAAGCTACAGCCATTCGAACCATACCAAGATACTACCAAGTCAGGGGTTAAGTTTGAAATGGTTCCTGTAAAGTCTGGATCATTCACCTGGAATGGCAATGCGGATGGAGACTCTCTAGAAGTCACCCTTTCAGATTTCTGGATGGGAAAAGCTGAAGTCACTTGGGAAGAATTTGAACCCTTCATGCTGTCAGAGATCCCAAGACAGAAAGATGGCCAAGTAGTCGAGTTCGTTCGTGATAGCCTCGAAAGTGATATTGATTTCCTCGCACGGCCCACTCCGCCATACCATCCCATGACCTATGGGATGCCACGCGATGGATACCCCGCCATCAGCATGACTCAACACTCGGCTAACAAATATTGCCAGTGGCTCAGCTTCCAAACTGGGCACTTCTACCGCCTCCCAACAGAGGCCGAGTGGGAATATGCATGTAGAGCAGGCAGCAAAACCAAATATCCATGGGGCGATAAAGCAGAAGAGGCTGAGCAATACGCATGGATAGGTGGAGATGCCGCTTCTCAATACAATAAGCCTAAACTGAAAAAGCCAAATGCTTGGGGACTCCATGATATGCTCGGCAACGTCCAAGAATGGACACTTGACCAACAAGTCCCTAACAGACGCGAATACTTCGGCAAAGACAAGGTTACCAACCCATGGATCAAAGCCACTAAGTCCTACCCACATGTCACTAAGGGCGGTTACTGGACGCTTCCATTAGCTGAGGTCTCAGCAGGAGCACGTATCCCTTCCTCTCCTAAGTGGAAGCAGACTGACCCACAAGAACCGAAGAGCCAGTGGTACCTCACGGACACACCGTGGATAGGATTACGCATCGTCCGTCCTGCTAAGATCCCTACTGCATTGGAAATGTATCACTACTGGAATTCCGGAGTTTCAGAAGATGATGAGACCGCCATTTACCACTCAGAACACCGCGCAGAATCAAAAGTTCACGAGAAGAAAACTAAGCAGTAATTTAGACAGCAATCTTTACAACTAACAATCACTAGGCGCCATTAAGAAAATCACTTCCTGGTGCCTTTTTAAATATATTACTCATGAAGCCATTCAGTAGATACAGTCTTTTCATCTTACTTGTGGTTATCTTTTCTCAGTGTAAATCTGAAAAAAACACTTCACCAACGACACCAGCTGTAGAACTTAAGAAATTTGGATTCGCTGAACCTCACCTTGGAACTATCGTCCGTATTGTTTTCTACTCATCAAATGAAAAGCAAGCTGCTGAGCTCTCACAGAAATGTTTCGCACGTATCAGAGAACTCAACGCAGTTTTTTCAGATTATCATGATGATAGCGAAGTCAGCATGCTATGTAAGAAGCCAATAAATGAAGCCTATAAAGTGAGCGCCCCCCTCTTCACTGTGATTTCTCAAGCTCAAGAAATCTCTGAGAAAACCAACGGAGGATTCGACATAACACTCGGCAA
>CALFBV010000213.1 GCA_937951395.1 uncultured Rubritalea sp. | reverse complement strand
GGAGAAAAAAGAAAAAGACAGTGGCAAAAAGCCTCCTGGAAGATCACCCAAATCACCCCTAGACACCTACCAAGCCATTCCAGAAGAAATCGGCAAACCCACCGCACTGTTAGGAGACGCAGGGTCTGGCAAAGTAGAAGTCAATTTCGAGTTCAGCGGCAATCTCTTCATGACCTGCCAACTCTTTGCCATTGTCAGATGTGATGGTGTATCCCTAAGCGGATATTCGCAAAATAATCACCCATATTACGCAATCAACTCTTAAGGAATGAAGTAGATCGATCAAGTCCTAAAAAAATGGACCTGGAAGCGATATGCCTCACAGGTCCATTAAATGTCTTACGAAAATACAGGTTTAAAACTTAGAAGCTGAATCCAAGTGAAGCACCTGCTATGAAATCATCGTCACGAACATTTCCTGAAGCATCGATGTCTTCAATAGCATATGAGTATGATACATATGGTGTGAGTGACACAGCACCGTTAAGATCAATTGTCTTTGAAAGAGTAACTTGTGCGTGTGTAAAGCCGAAGTCATCATCAAGTCCTACTGCTAGACCTGCATCAATACAACCGAATGACTTCTCAGCACCTAGCTCTAGATAGCCTTGAGCACCTTGATCACCTTGATCGAAATCATAATAGTAAGTAGCGCTTAAATCGACACCTGCTACTTCTTTACTAAGACCAAGATAAACTTCCTGAGTGTCAGGTGAAGCTGCGTTATCGAAGTAGTAGAAGATGTAACCAAGCTCTACTGTAGCAAATCCGAGATCCTTGCTTGCACTTGCATAGAAATCAATCTCTTCTCCACCGTTATTAAATCTAGCTGCCCATACTCCAGCTGTGAGGTCAAAACCTGCTGCTGCTGTAGATGCCTCTAGTGACCAATCAACAAGGTCGCTTCCAAGGTTTATTCCACGCCAGACGTAATCTGAGTGATAGCCAGCTGTGAAGCTGAGCATGTCACCAGATGGTGCTGCTACTGAAGTTTGAATTGGTGTTGAGAAATCACCAGCAAGTGCTGGTGCTGCGAGTGAGGCTGATAAAAGTCCTCCGAGTAGTGTAGTTGTTAATTTGTTGTTCATCACAGCCAATACAGCAACCTCTGTGCCAAGTTTCAAGCAAATATTTTAAATATTTAAATAATCTTTAACAGGACTCAATGCTCCTTGTATACAAGGTTTACTACATCACTCTGTAGGATCCGAATTTCGACATCCGCTATAGTGGGTAAATAAATTCAAGCACGCAAAGCGTATAACTAGCCTATCCAATATAGGGCAAGAGATAAAAAGGACACCCTGAAAACATCAATGTGCATTTTAAAACTTGGCACAGCATTTGCTAATAGTGAATTACAATTATACTATGAAAACTAAATTAGTTATTACAACCATCGGTTCACTACTCCTTACGGGGGCAGCAAACGCTCAAGAAACAGCAACAGCAGTTACTAATGCTGAACTAGCAGAGCAAACAGCAAATGTGAAATTCATGATCGATAACCTCTGGATTCTTATCTCAGCGGCTCTGGTCTTTGTTATGCACTTAGGATTTTCCGCACTCGAGTCTGGCCTCTGTCAGAAAAAGAATGTAGTGAACGTCCTCTTTAAAAACGTGTTCATCATTTGTATGGGTATCGTCACATACTACTTTGTCGGATTTAACACTCATTACCCTGGTGATTTTAACGGGGTCTTTAGTTTAGGTGGTATGGCTGAAGCTGGTCCTAATGATCAGACAAGATTCTACGGTTCTGAATCAGGAGAGGCTACCTACACATACTGGGCAGACTTCATCTTCCAGGCAATGTTCGCAGCGACCGCAGCGACCATCGTTTCTGGAGCAGTTGCTGAACGAGTCAAGCTGGGATCATTCATGATCTTCTCTACTCTCCTTGTAGCATTTGCATACCCCATCGCTGGTTCATGGCACTGGGGTGGCGGATTCCTCGCTGAGGCAGGATTCTATGACTTTGCTGGTTCTACAGTAGTTCACATGTTCGGTGGTTTTGCAGCGCTAGCAGCTGTTATGGTTCTTGGTGCACGTAAAGGTAAGTATACCGCTAATGGACTTAAGCCAATTCTCCCACATTCACTTCCGTTAGCTGCTATTGGAGCATTCCTCCTGTTCTTCGGTTGGTTTGGCTTCAACGGTGGTTCTGTGCTTTCTGCAGATCCAGCGTCAGTATCTCTCGTATTCACTACTACTTCACTCGGTGCAGTAGGTGGCGGACTAGGAGCAATCCTTATCTCATGGGCAGTGCTTAAGAAGCCTGATCTCTCAATGGCTCTTAACGGTCTACTTGCAGGTCTTGTTTCCATCACAGCTGGACCAGATGTGATTACTGTTACATCTTCACTGATCGTTGGATTTATCGGTGGTGTAATCGTAGTATTCTCAGTGCTGTTCTTCGATAAACTCAAGCTAGATGATCCAGTAGGCGCTATCTCAGTTCACGGTATCGTAGGCATCTGGGGAACGATCGCTCTTGCTCTACCATTCTTCAATGGTGGTAACGAAGATGTCAGCCTCAGTGCTCAGCTCTACGGAGTCGTTGCAGTAGGTGCATTCGCATTCATCTTCTCATACGCCGCATTCACGGCACTCAAGTTCACTCTTGGAGTTCGAGTTAGCGAAGAAGAGGAAGATGAGGGGCTCGATGTAGCTGAGCATGGTGTTTCAGCATATAACGACTAACATCAGTTTTTCCATGGCAGTATTAAAGGGAGAAGGCCTCGTGCTTTCTCCCTTTTTCTTTTGCCGTCATGGTAGGCGTAGGAAAAACCAGATCAACCCACAGCAAGCTATGCTAATAGCAATCAATGATCTAAAGACTCTAACAAACTTTACAGACTGAGTTTTTTTTAGGTAAAGCAAGGTACCAAAACAAGCTATCACAAGGAAGACCTGAGCGATTTCTATTCCGATATTTGCAAAAATGAGAGGCGCAACCCAGTCTTCTGCTCTGAGGAACTGCAAGGTACTGCCTAGAGCTCCAGCAAAACCTAATCCATGAACAAATCCAAATACTCCAATGATGAGATAACGCCATTTCAAATATTTATTAGTGACTATACTTTCTACTGCGATGAAGGCGATACTTAGCGCAATGATTGCCTCTATATAATTTGAGATTACATAGCTGTAAACGGGTAGCACCTGTGACACCACTAGCCCCATACTCAGTGTATGCGCGACAGTAAACACGAGCGACTGCCAAAGTAGTTGTCTAACATTGGCAGCGATCAAACACATCCCGATGATGAATAGTATATGATCCAGACCTTCTGGAATCACATGCTCAAAACCGAGAACTAGTAAACTCCATGCTGAAAAGCTTACCTCTGTTGTTTCATGTTGCTCATGCTTAGTCAGTCTTTTTTGAGGGAAAAAATCATTTAAATCTAGCTGCTCGCTTGGTTTAATAGTCTTAAAAATTTCCTCCCCCTCTTTCTCATGTGCAATCAGAAGATTAGGAAACACCCCGTCTTTCACACTCACTATGAATTTGTGATTACTGTCAGATAAGGATTTTTTTAGCACTGGTATTAGTCTGACATTGTAATAAGCACCAGAATTAAGTAATTTAGGGAAATCATAGGGAGTCTGATCAAAATCTGGAAACTCAACCCTGAAATCGAGCATATCTCCATTGAACTCGAACTGAACATAGCTACGTAGATAATGTTCTGCCTCATTTCTAAGTGATGAATGACGAGCATCTGACTGCTGAACCAGCCATTCCCTTTTCGGTTGCGGAGCCTCCACTACATCGCGGATATCAGGCATTGCGTATGCCACATCGAAATTCACTAAGAGCAATCCACTCTCAGGCTCATAGCTCGTATAGAATTGCTCCACAATATGCGCTTTCACAAAGGAGGAAAACGTCAGCACCAAGGCAATGACTGACGTTGCTAAAAACTTAGCTTTAGACATGAACATGCAGCGAATTGCCAAACTTATTCTATTTGAACTTAATCTTTACTCCACGTGAACGCCAAGCAGCAGAAATATCTTCTTCGAGTTCATCAAAAGTTCTGCCGGCTAGCAACATCTTGAGAGCTTCTTCGCCCTTTTTGCCTTCATTTAGCGCAGTTAAGAATGCATTGATGTTTTTGCGGTCTCCATCGCCATCCATGTGGAAGAAGTAGTAAGTACAGAGAGTCCCTAGACCATAGTTAAAATTACCATTAGCAACAAACTGCTTATACGTCATTGTCATGAATTTCTTAATATCTGGAGCGGTGAACTCATCACCTAAATAGCGACCTCTGCCATCTTTTCTAGAACCCTCAGTCACATAATTTCTAATATCAGACAATGTAGATCCCGCCATAAATTTCCCAGAACGATAGCCAGTAGCGGCTATATATTCAGCTAGACCCTCCGAAAACCAACCACATGCACCTGCATTATAATATTCAATATTAGTGAGCTGGTGAGTGATCTCGTGAGGAATAGTTTTATTACTCACCTTATAGTCAAACATATAACTACTTCCCACCTTCTTAACGCCTAGACTCTGTAGAGGCACCATGATGATCCCCTCACCTGGCATATAAACACCTGCAGAACCTTGTGGACCACCATTCTTGAAGTAGCTCTGCTTTGTTCCAAAGAGTAAGATCTTATACTTCTCTGTTCCTTCAGGAAGCTGTGCTCTTACCATTGATATTGGCATCTCTCGGCAATAAAGGCGCGTTGCCTCAAAAAGAGTGGAGAAGTTCTTAATCACATTTTTTGAAAGAGCAACATCACATATGAATTCGTAGTTCGGGCTATGATAGATAAACTTGTTGTTTTCTTCGTCCTCTTTCACTACTGTAATCTCAGGTGATTCTGTTTTCACTAGCTTTGGCCAGTCAGCAGTAAAATTATCAGTAATGCTGTATTTTTTCTTTAAACTAGCAGTTGTTGCATGGCTCACCTTGCCGGTATCCGCTTCGCTAGAGCCTCTATTCTCAGTTGCTTTAGGTTCGTTTGCATCACCTGTCTTCACGGCTGTTTCTGCCGGCATTTCCTCATCTCCACTTTCTACTTCCTGCGGTCCCTCAAGTCTGAGTCTTGCGATACCGTGATCCTTCTCATGGTAAGTTAATTCTATATTTTTATCGCCTTCATCCGTTATCACTGCCAAAATGACAGTGGATTTGCCATGCCTCCAAGCTAATCTAGTATGATGGGCCTTTTCTACTTGGATACCTGGCATCAGTTTACTCTTTTTCTTGAGAGATCTAGAGACAGCATCGCGCCATTTCTTAGCTTGACCATTAAATGCACTCTTGTCCATTTTACTTGCTTTATCCTTAGATAAAACAACCATCTTTATAGATTGGAGTAGCTCAAACTCCTTGGATACCTTTATCCTGATCTGCTCTATAGGTTGGCCAAGATACGATACATCATCTCCTTGGCTTACATAATGATTCGTTTTACCTGCCTTCTTCCAAGTTAAGTCAGGATACTTTTCCTTAAATTGAGTGAAATTCATCTCCCAAAGATCTACTTGTTCGATGAAAGAGCCAACCTTCACTGGAGTAGCCGATGCTACTGAACCTACTAATAAAAGTAAGCAGATAGAGAAACACTTAATGATAAACACAAACGATTGATTCATAACGTCATGTTATACAATTGTCAGACTATTGCCAGTAAAATATGAGATCCCCCAAAAACCTAGTCAAGTAGTGTCCTGATAGGTAACCTAACTATCAGAAAAACAATAAAACGAAACTATAGACGCTATAGCGAAGCATTCAAAAGGGAAGTCATCGAATTTTAAAGATCGCATTTTGACGAAGTCCAAAGCGCTATCTTTAAAATTATATTTAGGGATCCATCCAAGGAATCTCGCCAAGCGTATGCACATGGCAGACTTAAGCACAGATCACCTGTGAAGAACTAAAGATCTCTATCACGATAGGTAGGGAATGACTTACCCCTTAGCTTAGCGCGCTTGAGATCAGAGCATATGCTGTCAGCATCACTGTCTTGGACTTGCACTAAGCAATGTTTCGGAAACATGCGGATTCTACCAAGTGAGCCATTCTGAATACTGCACTCAGAGTATATCATGCCAGCGATCTCGCCAGGGCTAATGCCTAGCTTACTGCCTAGACCAATGAATAGCTGAGTCATCCCAGCCTTAAGATCTGGAGCGCTGCGGCGGTCGCCTTCGCGGTCCCGGCTACGCTCGGAGCGCTCTCGGCCTTTTCCTCCGCGTTCAGATCTATCGTTTCTATCACCTCGGTCGCGACGATCATTTCTATCACGGCGATCTCCTCGGTCATTTCTATCTCTGCGATCATTCTTACCTCTATCGCCACCTGGTCTGTCTTCTTGAATTTCTTGTCCCTCTCTACCCTGAGTGTCACGGAGCTGAGAGAATAGTGCTGATGCGATGTCAGTAGCAGTATGACCCTGCTCTAACAGACGGTCTATGTAATGTTTGTAGTCTTTAAAACCACCTGCCTCGATCTTCTTTTTCACACTATCAAAAAGTATATCAGCACGCTTACCTTCCACATCTTCTACTGTAGGAATGCGCTCGCGGCGGATTTTCTGCCTAGTGAATCTCTCGATCCCTTGTAGACGATAAACATCTTTTCCGAAGACAAAACTAACAGCCTTACCTTCTCTACCCGCACGACCAGTTCTACCCACACGGTGAATGTAATCTTCGAAATCTTGTGGCAAGTCGTAGTTAAACACAGCGTCAACGTCATCAATATCCAGTCCACGAGCAGCAACATCTGTAGCCACTAAGACCTCTACTGTTCCATCACGGAATCTTTTCAACACACGTTCACGCATCTGCTGAGTCACATCTCCGTGCAGACGATCCGCCGCATAGCCACGAGCGAGCAGTGATTCAGTCACCTCATCCACGTTGCGCTTGGTGTTACAGAAAACTACTGCAAGACGAAGTACCATCGTATCTAACAGACGTGAAAGAACTTCCACTTTAGAGCGGTTACGCACTTCATAATACATCTGATCAATCGCCTCAACGGTTCTTGTCTTTCTCTCCACTTCAACCGTAGCAGGATTTCTGCCAAAGGTCTTAATCAGTCTCTCCACATTTCTATTCATGGTAGCGGAGAAGAAAAGTGTCTGACGTTTACCTTTGATCTGCCCTAAGATTTCTTCCATGTCCTCACGGAAGCCCATATCTAGCATGCGGTCAGCTTCATCGAGTATGACTAGCTTTAGGTCATCTGTGCGGAGAGTTCCTCTACGGAGGTGATCCATCAGGCGCCCAGGAGTCCCCACCACCATCTGTGAACCACGGAGGCCCTTGATCTGGCGGTCGATAGGAGCACCACCATAGACTGGCACTGCTTTCATTTTTGGTAAAAGTTTTCCAAGTCGTTGAACTTCCTCACAGACCTGAACACACAGTTCACGAGTCGGGGAAAGGATAAGCACCTGAGGCTTAGCAGTCTCTAGATCGATCATGTCGAGCGCTGGCAGAGTGAATGCTGCTGTCTTACCTGATCCAGTCT
>CALFBV010000212.1 GCA_937951395.1 uncultured Rubritalea sp. | reverse complement strand
TAGGCGGATGAGGCAAATGCCCGCGATTACATAACCCTCATGCAGTTTAGGGCGGAAGTTCTTAGGCAGAGTTTGCTGGATCACTTCTGGATCGACTCGGTAATTAATCAGCAAGCGACGTTTGATGATTCCAGATAGTTGCGGAATTCTCATGAAGGTAGAGTGGCATTTTTAATGCGATGAAAGCAAGTTGCGACTTGCAAAATATGACCTGATAATCAGGTTCTCAGGGTGCAGGGATCAGAGAGAGTCGTGAATGTGGTCAATCCAGAAAGTATCAAAGCGGAAGCGGTTGATCTGGGTGGTAAGCTAGGTGGTCTGACTCTGAATAAGCAGATCATTTCTCTTGCTATGTGGCCGCTACTGCAAAACGTGCTCAGCGTCTTAGTGGGTCTCGCAGATAGAGTCATCGCGGGACATGTGAGCTCAGCGGGAGACCTCGCTGCGGTGATCGATATGATGGGGCTGATGATGTACATGGGCTGGCTCATGATGATCATGCAGGGGTCTGTAGCTACTGGTGCTCAGGCGTTAGTCTCAAGAGCATTTGGCGCGCGAGATTATCAATTAGCAGAGCGGGCAGTGGGGCAGTCGGTGTTTCTGGGGCTGGTGACTGGCGCATTTGCTGGATTATTACTATGGTTACTGGCGCCTATGTTGGGAGATTATTTTGGTCTAAATGTAGCGGCTAAAGAGTATTTCTTGGCGTTTATCCAGATCCTCGTCTTCTCCGCGCCTATGAGTGGGGTGGTGTTTGTCCTCAGTGCATGTTTACGTGGAGCGGGTGACACCTGGAGTCCGTTTAATGCCATGGTGGTTGTGAATGTGGTCAATGCCATCTGTAGCTATGTGTTTGCAGTCTATTTAGGTATGGGGGTTGAAGGGATCGCATTAGGCACTGTGGTTGGCTGGGCGTTCGGGCTAGCTATGCTCTTCTGGAAAATTTACCCACGCGAAACTAAGCAGAGTTTGCTTGTGCTGAGACGTAAGTGGCTACATTTCCAAAGAGATATCTGCCTCCGTATCATCAGAGTTGGTGTGCCTCAGCTGATCGAAATTTTAGGGATGTGGTCTGTTCACGCCTATGGACTGCGGATGATAGCACTGATAGGTGATAAAGACTCGGGTCTGATCGGTTCACATGGTTTAGCTGTGCAGATAGAGTCCATCAGTTTTATGCCAGGCTTCGCCATCGGAACTGCAGCGGCGACTCTAGCTGGTCAATACCTGGGAGCTGGTTCTAAGGAGCTGGCTCAGCAGGCTGTGCGTAAATGCTGGAGAGTTGCGCTCGTTGTCATGAGCATCATGGGGGCTGCGATCTATTTCACGGCAGATCTACTGGTGCAAGTGATGAGTCCAGGTGGAGGTCCACAGGCGGATACCGCTGTTTCACTGGTGATGATCGTAGCCTTTGCTCAGCCATTTTTTGCCACAACGATGATTATGAAGATGTCAATGCGTGGCTCTGGGGCGACTGGCATAGTGATGTTCTATTCCTTCGCCACGATGCTGACTTTCCGCGTAGGTTTACTTACGTTATTGGTGCATAACTACGGAGCAGATCTTAAAATGATCTGGTATGTTTTTACTCTAGATATTTTGATTCAGGCGACAGTGTTTACTTGGGTTCACTATCGAGGAAAATGGATGAACAAAGAAGTCTAACTGAGTTTTACTGAGTAATAGACTCTAACTTCTGATCCTGTCCTGCCTCAGTGGATTTAATGTCTGAGTCCTTCAGATCACAGATAGTTTGCAATGATTCGATGACCGCATAGCTGATCGCCTTGGCGCCTTCTGGAGTGGGATGGAGCATGTCATTTTGGAGGAGTTTCTTAGTAGTTCCTGCCGCATAAGTGATGTGTTTGAGCTTTATTTCCTGGTTCGCTACGCAGAGACTCATGAAGTTTTCGAGATCGATAATGGAGGTCTGCTTCCTTTTCTTGACCCACTCTTTAAGGATGAGATTTGCTTTATTGATCGTCTCAAGCTTAGGGATCTGGCTGGCTGCGAGCATTTTCCCCAGTGAGTGCGATGCGTCAGGGATATTGCCTATCACTAATGGGCAAGCGATGGGATCTAGCTTTGCGAGTGCCGTCTTGAAGGTCTTGATGCGCTGTTCAGGTGAGGCGAAATTTCCATAGAGTTGCCAAAATAACTGATCTACCGCGATGACTACGGTAGGCTTACTATCTAATGTGTCAGATACCTGCTTCTGGGAAATGCCGAGCGGGTGAAGGAAGCAAAAACGCTGTCCTAAGTTAGTAAACTTTAAGTCAGGAGCTCTGATGACTTGCTTAAGGTAGATATCCAGTGCCAGTGCATCAGACCTAGGACCACCAAGCCTCTCAGTGTGCTCATAGCCATCAGAGACACTTGCTCCGATGATGAATGGACGTTCTAATAATGGTTGTCCACTGGCTGTAGGTAGCCAGTGGGTGAGGAAAATCAGAGTTAGAAATAAGCGAGTCATCTACTCTCTGATACTATGTGAATGATATGTTGTCAAAAATCTACGAGTAAATTCTAGACTCATAGATCTAGATTTGCTCTAGGATATCTGCGCAGAACTGGGACCAGGATTCTAGTGAGTCTCGCATCTCGCCTTGCAGCTCTGCGACGGTGCTGAATTTTAGATCCGCTATGGCATCTTCATTCGCTGTGACGTCGCCAGTATCTAGGTCAAAGAGGTGGACCACTCCTAGGTGGACTTTGCCCACTTCGTTTGAGTCGTCATTTAAAATGGCTACTATCTTCTGGCTGTGGTTACCGTTGATGTTGAGCTCTTCTTCTATCTCACGCTCTACGCCAGCCATGTATGTTTCTAGCCCGAGGGTGTCATCACGGGTGTCTACAGGATTGATGTGTCCTCCTATTCCTAGCGAGCGCTTGGCATGGAGGCGCGCTTCGCCACCAGATTTTCCGCGTGCGTAGTTGAGGAATTTACCCTGATAGCGGAACAGTGCGTAGGGTATGAGCTGCTTGTGAGTGGGGTCTTCTTCCGCTGCGGCACGGTCGATGAAGAAGTTGTTAGACGGATCTAACAGGGCTGCGTGGTATGTTTCGACGTCTGTGTTGATGCCCTCAAAGGAGCCAAGTGAGTCGAAAAGTTCACGTTTTACGACGAGAATTTGTTCTCCGTTATAATTTTTCATTTGTATAGAGGTAAGTTTTAAGCGCTGTAATTTTTTACGTAGTTCGCTATTTTCAGGTCATCTGTTCCTGCTGACCAGACGTTTCTGAGAAAGTCTGCCACTGGAATGTCTCCGTGGTCACTGAGGAATTTTCTGTCGCCACCGCATCCGTACATGAGATCAGGATCTAGTTCCCCTCTGAGTTTAGCGCGTGCCTTGGCGATGATGCGTGGAAGGTATGGGATGTCCGTGAGGGTCTCGCCAAATGGAGGGATGTCATCACGGGTGATTTCTTTATCACTGTGTTGTTTGTCTTGTATCGCAAAAAAGTAGTCGCGTCTTACCGCTGCTACTAGCAGTGAGGTAGATTCTGTATGGACTCCTTCGTCAGCGAAGTCTTCTACGAAGTCAAAAAGCTCACGAGGTTTGTATCCTATTGAGCTGAGAAAGCTAAGGTCTTCACTGCTGTAATAGCTGTCGAGATCCGTATTGCCGTTACGGTATTGTTCTAAGCAGCTGCGAAAGAGGTCGAGAAATTGTTCGTTCCAAGTCATACTACTAACCTGAGTTCCGAGAGTGGTCTTGTCAATCTAGTAGGGTAAAAAACAGTCCAATTGACAATTATTTGCCTTTTAGTTCCTTCATGTAGCCCTGCATCTCCTTTTTAGGATAGTATTTCTCAATGAGAGTCATGGAAGGGCCGATTTTTGACTTAAATCTAGTGAATGCTGGCTGGATGATCTTATTCACTTCTTCTGAATTATTGTCAAAAGTATTAGTCATTTTCTTCATGATAATGGATACTTGCGGCTCATACTGGAGCATTTTCTGTGCGAATGCCTTTTTCTCTTCAATGGTAGGCATCGGTGAAGCCTTGAGAGCTGTTTGTAGTGCGATGATTTTTACTGCTGTTGTCTCTAGCGTAGTAGCTGCGGTAGTTGCTTTCTGGGCATCAGTAGCTGTGGCTGAGGCTGCGAAGACGCTCTTCACATGATTCAGCGTATCTAGGGCGATCTCATTAGTAGTGCGCTTAACTACTTCTTTAGCTGGAGCCTGCGCGAGAGAAGGCGTGATGATGGCTGCGGAGCAAAGTGCAGAGGCAATGAATGGTAGTATGGTTTTCATGTCGGATTAAATTTAAGGGCGTAACATAGATTAGCAAGTGAATAGTAAGCCGCGATTTACCCTAAGATCAGATGATTTGAGATGGATGCTATTTTAGCCTAAAATATTATTTAACTGAGCGGCTACGTCATCATCCTGCCATGGGAAAATGGTGCGGAGGTCGAGACAGAATTTCTCCTGATCCGTGTAACCCACGATGGCTGGCGTGCCAGTGCGGAGTGCGCGGGAGAGCTTATTTAATGAAATGCCCGTGGGGGTGACTGATAGAGCGATGGATGGGATCTGCGAGGTGGGCATGGTGCCTCCGCCAGTGGTAGCAGTTGATGCAATGCTGGTGATTTCTGCTTTGGAGAGGCTGCTAATTTTACTGAGAATCTGATCTGCTCTTGCTTGTAAATTCTCTGTAGTCTCTGCCAAGTTTCTGAGAGTAGGGATATCTGTCTTACTCGGATCTGCCTGTGTGCGAAGGTATTCATCGATGCTTTCTTGGAGCACAGTGAGGATGAGTTTGTCACAGCGTACAGCTCGGAAGAATGGCTCTTTCTTTATGCCTGCTACGAGTTCAGCTTTACCTGCAATGATGCCAGACTGTGGACCTCCTAGGAGTTTGTCACCAGAGAAGCAGACTAGGTCGATGCCGTTTTTGAGGGCTGCCTGTGGGGTGGGCTCGTGGTCGATGGGGGCGAGTTCATCTGTATTCATCATGGCGCCTGAGCCTATGTCTTCTACTAGTGGGAACCCGTGCTGATGTGCGAGCTCGGACAGTTCTGTGACTTCTGGTTCAGCAGTGAATCCTCCCATGTAGAAGTTAGACCGGTGCACTTTGAGGATGAGGGCAGTGTTAGGCGTGATGGCATCTGCGTAGTCGCTGAGGTGGGTTTTATTAGTAGCGCCCACTTCTATGAGCTTGGCTCCGGATGTTTCTAAAATTTCTGGGATACGGAATCCGCCACCTATTTCTACTAGCTCACCACGAGAGACAATGACCTCGTTTTTCTTTCCATTCGCGAGATGGCGTAGAATGATGACTAGGGCAGCTGCACAGTTGTTTACGGCAGTGGCTGCCTCGGCATCGAGCAGGCAGGCTAGAGCTGTTTCTAGGTAGCTCGCACGCTTGCCTCGGGTGCCTTCCGGGAGGTTGAACTCTAGGTTAGAGTAGCCAGTGGCAATGTTTTGCAAGGCATTCGCAGCGGTCTTGCCTAGTGGAGATCTGCCGAGATTGGTGTGGATGAGGACGCCTGTTCCATTAATGACGGGCTGGAGTTTAGAGGCGGAGAAATGGCTGAGGTTTTCTGTGATGGAGGTCTCTATTTCCTCGCGAGTAGCAGATCCTCCATCGAGTAATTTCTGTCTCCAGCTATTGAGCTCATGGCGGATGAAGCCAATGATTAATGGTTTAGGAAGGGTGATGGTTTTGCTGAGTGAGTTAGCAAGTTTCTCGACTGATGGTAGCTCTCGTAGTGACATGGTAGTGGCGATGATAGGTGGGTGTGAATGGGTGTAAAGTTTAGAGGTTTGAGAAGTGAAAAGATTCCCTAGAAATTTAGCTTTTCAGATGGGGGCGGATGTATACTGTCAGAGACGTGATCACGATAGGAATCTCTAGTCAGAAAGGTGGAGTAGGAAAGACCACGGTTTCGATAAATTTGGCATATGCCTTTGCGCGTTCTGGGCGAAAGGTGCTAGTCATCGATGCAGACCCTCAGGGTTCTGTAGGTTTGTCACTTACTAGGAAGACGCGCAAACTGCGCGGATTTTTTGATTATTTAAGCGATGCAGGAGCAAGTTTCGAGAGCGTGATCGTACCTACGCGTATGAAAACGTTGTCATTGGTGCCAGCAGGGCAGGGAAGTGACTATGACATGAGCTTTGGCTACGAGAGTGAAGAGGGCGCGAGCGCAGGTGTGAAATCATTTCTAACAGATGCTGAGGAGGCTGGCTATGATGTTTGTATCATTGATACGGCGGCTGGTTTATTTGGGATTACAAAAGACATCTTAGTAGAGGTAGATGCTGTTCTTGTGCCGCAACAGTCTGAACCACTTGGGATTCGTAGTATGCCAAAAATGTTAGAGGCTCTAAAGAAGGTCAAGCAGACGAACCCTAAGCTACACATACTAGGGGTGTTGCTCACCATGATGCAGAGAAATCTCCGTGAGAGCGTGGAGGCAGGCGAAGGGCTGAGGTCTGTATTACCAGAGAATTTGGTGATGACTG
>CALFBV010000211.1 GCA_937951395.1 uncultured Rubritalea sp. | reverse complement strand
CATACGCGGCAAACGCCTTCAAGCCGCATTTAATGAAAACCTCCTAGCTCAATTCTTACATCTCAAAGTGAGGTAGCCCTGCTGTATTAATGCTTAAAGTTTTAGATACCATGTTAGAGATACTAGTCTAAATCGCATTAGGAGGCGATGATGAATTTTTAAATTGCACAAAAATTGCACGCTAAAAAATAAGGGGTTACAACGAAAAGTCGTAACCCCTTGAAATAGATGGCTCCGGCACAAGGATTCGAACCTTGGACCTAGTGATTAACAGTCACCCGCTCTACCGCTGAGCTATGCCGGAATTTAAATGTAGCGAAGGGGTGCTTAGTGTGGAAACCTCTTGCGACGAGCGGGAAAGTGTCAGAATCCGCAGAAAGTGCAAGGATAAAAAGGTAGTTTTTGTGATTATTTTTACCCGCACTCTAGCCCTTGGTGAGAACCACTGCATTTGCTGCGGCATAGTGCTCTGCATGTGTGAGACTTATCTTAATATCCGCCACTTTCATCTTTTCCGCGTATTTCTTACCTTCACCTGACATCAGAACCTTTGGCTCGCCAGATGGCTGCCTTAGGATCTCCATATCTAGCCAAGATATCTCTTTTCCTATTCCTGTTCCAAATGCTTTTGCTATGGCTTCTTTTGCGGCAAATCTTGCGGCAAAATGGATGGATGACCGCTTCTGTGACTGACAGTAATCCTGCTCAGCCTTAGTGAAAATGCGTTGTAGAAATTTGTCTCCAAATTCATCTATCGAAGAATCAATACGCTCCACCTCCACAACATCAATCCCGATCCCTAGTAAATTCATACCGGCTTTCCTTCTGACTTGTAGCCCTGCATCAGCTCACGCATTTCTGCCACAGCCTGCTGGAATCCTATCCTGACTGAGCGGGCCACGATGGAGTGCCCGATGTTGAGTTCCGTTAAATGTGGCACAGCATGAATGTCACGAATATTCTCGTAGTTAATCCCATGTCCAGCATTCACCTGAAGGCTTAATTTGTGACCAGCCACTGCTGAAATCCTGAGCCGATCTAGCTCTTCAGAACGTTCACAACCTGGCTCAGCATTTGCGAAGCAGCCGGTGTGTAGCTCCACCATCTCTGCCCCTATCTTTGCCGATGCTTCTATCTGGACATTCACAGGATCAATAAACATGCTGATTTTGATCCCTGCATCTTGGAGAGTTTTCACCGTTGGAGCTAACTCATCATAGAGTCCAGCTACATCGAGCCCACCCTCAGTAGTTACTTCCTCACGCGTCTCCGGCACTAGGCAGACATATGTAGGCTTTAGCTTCAGAGCGATGTCTATCATCTCTTGAGTGTTGCCCATTTCGAAATTGATTGGCAGATCTGTGGACTCCTTTATGCGATACGCATCAGCCTCTTGCATGTGACGTCTGTCCCCTCTTACATGGATCGTAATGGAGTCAGCACCGCCGAGTTTAGCATCTTCTGCAGCATCCACCGGAGAAGGTTCTGCATTTGGGGAGTCTGGGAGTAGTGCGTAGCGAGCCTGTCGAAGTGTCGCTACGTGATCTATATTTACACCTAGTTGTAAGTTCATATTGGATTATAAATGCCTCATTGCAGGCGAATTGTCAACTGGCAGTCGAGGCAGATTGGTCTCTATTTCACAGGATTCTCATACTAAACGACGTTTTTCGCCCCCTTCCTGCATTGAGCAAATCTAGATACCCATCACCATCCATATCACCAAATCCGAAATAGTGGCTTCCGCCGCCTGCATCTTTATCCGCAAAAATATGCCGAACCCAATACTTCGTATTTTTCAGCTGATAAGGGATACTGATTCATACCACTGAGTTACTAAGCAGCCCTTCGGCTTTAAAACTGTTTATGATGAGATCCTGCTTCCCGTCCTTATAATAATCAGCAGCTGCCGCAGAAGTATTATAACCTAGTTCCATGACCGTGCGCTTTACCCAAGTAGATAGATGCGATGACAAAGCAGATGCTTGGAACGTAACGATTGAGAGGACCGAATAGAATTCGGTGAGTATTTCGCATCACTCAAAAATAGACCTTACGAAAAAATTATCAATTGACAGTTCTATTACGAATAACACTAAGAGCATTCTATCCCCCTACTCCATGATGCTTTAGCTCATTACTCAGAGAGACTCTCCACCAGACGATGGCGGCAATGATACCACCACAAACTAGGTCGAGCGAGACTTGCTGACGTAGGGCTATGGTGGACCAGAAAATGACTAGCACCCATAGCCAGATGAGCAGTTTACTCCATTTAGGAAAATTTATGGAAAACTGTATGGCAATGGCTGCGACAACGGAGAGTGACGCGTGTAGAGACGGCAGAGTATTTCTGGGCTGATCGATGCTAACTAACATCTGATACATCGCGGGAGCGGTCTGAATATCTATGTCTGCACGACTGACTCCATTTGGCATAAATAGGAAAAAGGCATGTGAGACTGCCGTCACCCAGCCGATCGTATAGAGATACTGAATGAAAACCTTCTTCTCTACAAGGAGTCCCACTAGACCTAATAGAAGATAAAATGAGTAATAGAACCAAATGCTCTGGAAGTAGACAGGGATCGCCTCATCAAAGCTTAGCTGAGGCATCCATATCACAGGGAAAATCTCTACGTGTTGGAGAATAACATAGGGTGCGAGAATCCAGATAACTACTAGAATCCCACTGTACACACGGCACATTATTTGTTTGGTGTTCAGCATGGCATGAATTTAATTTTAAAGCCTCGCAAGGAACTGATCATGATACCTAGCCCGCCAATTACGAAGAGCATGGGAAACCAAATACTGTAGCCTGCGGCTTTAGAATCGTGCTCAAGGATGGCTTCTGAGGGTTCGGCTGGATTCACAAAACACATTGCTTTTTCATCCTTTGGATATTTACTCATCAAAAATAAAGTATCTTTCCTAGAAGAACCCCACTTCGATCCGCGAAGAGTGTAGAGCTTACTAGTATATGACACACCATCGAAATCATAAATGTATTCTATACTCCAGCTGAATTCTCTAGTGATGTTCTTCGCCGACCTCTCCTTCACCTTAGATCTGATCACTAGACACTCTGTTTCCGTCCATCCTCTAGTAGCCTTAGCCTTTGAATAGCTATTCCATAGCAGATAGACAAATACAGCACCAATCAGCGCAACGGCAAGACCGATACCTGCGAGATAAAATGAGCCTGCTTTGCTTTTCTCTTCCATATTTCACCACTAAAATGATGCGACTAAGTGCAAATGAAAAGCTAAACTTGCAATTTTCTATGCACGGCACAAAGTATTCACATCATGCATGGACAGTTATTATTACTTGGAGTGAATGGACTAAAACTTACCTCTGATGAAATTTCTTTATTTAAGAAAATTCAACCTGGTGGCTTTGTCATGTTCGGAAGGAATGTGGAGTCCGCTGAGCAGTTCCGCGCACTCACGGATTCGCTTAAAGACATCTGTGACATAGAACCTCTGATCACGATCGACCAAGAAGGCGGCCGAGTCACCCGCACCCGTGCAATAGCTAACGAGCCGCCATCCGCTCAGCAGCTCAGGAAGGCTGGTGACCTCAAGAAAATAGGTGGACTCATTGCCAGACATGGGATGATCACGGCAGATATTTTGCGTCAGCTAGGAGTTAACATGAACCTCTGCCCGGTGCTCGACATTTCCTATGATGACGATTCCGACAATGCTATGCAGGGCCGCTGCTACGGCACCGATGCACAAGAGGTGATTACGAATGCTGGTATTTTTAATAGTAACATGCGTCATGGAAAAGTGCTCTCATGCGCGAAGCACTTTCCCTCATGCGGACTCGCAGATGTGGATCCCCATCACGAGCTTCCATTTGTGAAAAAGACTAAAGAAGACCTGATGACTTCTGACTTACTCCCCTACACCGCCCTTATGCCTGTGCTAGACAGCATTATGAGCTGCCACGCACATTTCTCTGCACTAGATCCAGATACTCCGGGACTTCCGGGATCATTCTCTAAGAACTTACTCACTAATCTACTGAGGAACCAATTAGGGTTCGAAGGCGTGATCATGACAGATGACCTAGACATGGGAGCCATTGTGAATACCTACGGGAGAGGACCCGATGTGCAGATGGCGATAGAGGCGGGAAATGATATGGCGATGATCTGTCACAATACTGACACTGCTCAGATAGCACTGGACGCGATCAAAAAAGTGCCCAACCAGACCATCGACGTCTCGCTCGGGAGAGTGGAGAAGCTGAAGAAAAAAATCGTCTCGTCTCCTGACTTCAAACGTAAACTGTGGGATAAATATGATGATGAAGTCAGGCAGCTACGGATCGATACTTTAGGTGAAGAAGCCGCAAGACGGACTGATGACTCTAGTGGAGAAAAGTTCAGTCCTGTGCAACAATACTAACCCTAACAGATGACAGCAAAAACTTCTAAGAACTTGCGAACTAGTGGCTCCGTAGCGATGGATGACTACTTGGAGCAGATCCTGCTGCTTATCGAAGACAAAGGATACGCCAGACCTGTGGATGTCTCTAAGAACCTAGGCATCTCCCAAGCCAGCGTCACCAACATGCTCCAAAAGCTAGATACTGAGGGGCTGGTAGTTCATAAAAAATACCAAAGCACCATCCTAACAGAGAAAGGACACACCATCGCCAATGCCATCGTCATGCGCCACCAGATGCTGACTAAATTCCTGCGCCTTTTTAAGCTCGATGAAGAAACTATTTACCGAGATGTGGAGGGGATGGAACATCACGTTTCTAAAGACACACTAAATGTCATCACCTCCCTCATCTCAGAGCTAGAAGAGGACCCTGAGCTGTTAGAAAGAGTTAAAGCCAGAATCTAATCATCCTCTAGGGTGAAATTTCTTATGGGTTGCCTTCAGCCGCTTCTGATCCACATGAGCATAGATCTGGGTGGTGGAAATGTCTGCATGACCCAGCATTTCCTGGATCACACGGAGGTCTGCACCGTTCTGCAGGAGATGCGTAGCGAAGGAGTGACGCAGTAGGTGTGGATAGATCTTAGATTCTATTCCAGCTGCTAGTGCGCGTTGTTTCACGATGGAACGCATCCTTTCCGGACTGAGGGCTCCACCTCTAACAGAAAGAAAAATATGTGAAGAAGACTTCGCCTTCACTAGCTCGGGACGCTCTAGCTTCACATATCTCTCGATAGATGCCCTAGCCTGCAGCCCCACAGGCACTATCCGGGTCTTATTCCCCTTTCCTGTCACACGGATGAAGCCCTCTTCCGTGTCTAAATTTTCCAGTCTAGCTCCACACACCTCTGAGAGGCGGAGACCGGAAGCATAGAAAAGCTCTAAGATAGCTCGGTCTCGTTTACCTAAGAACTTCATCGTGTCGATGCAGTCGATAAGCTTCACGACTGATGTCTCATGCACTGAATCTGGCAAGGTGGCATTTGGCTTCGGAGCGAGCAGAGGCTCAGCGGCGTCGATGCTGACATAGTTTCTACCAGAGATAAATCTCCAGAACACTTTGAGGTGGATGACCGTAATGCGGAGCGAAGACGCTGCGAGGCCATCTTTCTTGCGAGTCGCTAGGAATGCAGCCAACTCATCCGTCCCGACATCATTAGGGCTAAGTTTTCCCCACTCCATCCAAGCTGCTAGCTTATCAAGCGTCAGCCTAACAGAAAGCTGATACGATGACGACAGTCCCCTCTCGGTAGCGAGATAGAGAATGAAGGTATCGATTAGCCTTTCGGTGCTCACTGTTACTTTGGTTCGCGAACACGTATCTGGCGGATACCTGCTGCATCTTTATAAATATAAATACCGAACTCATCTTTAGCAAAGATTAGCTCTTTAGATTGCTCTTCGCCTGAGGAATTCTTCTCTACATACTCTACCGCTAACCTGCTCTCGTCAGCATTGGTATTGATAAATTTCACCGTAACTGAGGAATCTGGAAATTGCTTTTGAGTCCAAAGATTGATCTCGCGTTCGATGACTACTTTGAGTTCATCTTCATCACTAGCCTTTCTGCTTGCTTGTGCATTTTCATCGGCACCGGCATCAGTTGAAGTAGATTTTTCATCTGATTCCTCAGTAACTTCCTCATCACCTTGCTTCTTCTTAAA
>CALFBV010000210.1 GCA_937951395.1 uncultured Rubritalea sp. | reverse complement strand
TAAAGCACTTTTCCTAAACTATAAATGTCAGCTTGCCCAGAGCCAGGCCCCTCAGGTGGGACGAACCCCTCAGTACCCACAAAAGTCTGCTGCCCTCTTGCGGCAACTAGACCTATATCTGCAAGTTTAGCTTTACCTTCTACGAAGATAACATTCGCAGGCTTCACATCACGGTGCGCTAAGTCCCTCTCATGCAAGTGCTGTAGAGCCTCAGCTAACCTCAATCCTACATCGATACAAAAACTTACCTCTAGTGGCTTACCCGCGCTCGCCTTTAGGTCACTACGTAGCGTCCGCGCATCATACTCCACTGGATTCAACTTAGTACCCGTATGCACATCGTCACCCAGCTCCATCACATAATAGTAGAACTGATTCTCAGCATCGTTACTGCGCCCCACATGAAGAATATTCACGAAGCCAGGATGATCTCTTGAAATAGGCTCAAATTTTAAGATCCCTTCAAACTCCCTTTCAAAGCCACGTTCATCCTCAAAATCCTCTCGCCACACCACCTTCACGGCACGGAGCGCTCCTGTCACACCACGCGCCATCCACACTTCACCATAAGCGCCACCACCGATTTTGCGGAGCACCTCATGGTCTGGAATGTGAATCTCGGATCTGATCGTGGACGACATTTATACTAAAAGAGGGAAATTAAATTTTATCAAGTTTGGCGATTTCTTTTTTCAACACTGATCCTACACGATGCTTCGCCAGATAGACTTGCGCCATGCTCACACCTAAGAGATCTTGCACCTTCTTCGCGTCCCATTGCTTCACCACATAGTAGTCAAATATCTGATACTGCTTGGGCGACACCTGGCCCTTCACTTTATCCAGTGCAGCCTCGGCTAAATTTTGTTTCCACTCCACATCCCAGAGCCTGTCCAGAGTATCCCCCTTTGGGTCTTCCACTCTATCAATGATCGCAGTCTTCCTGCCGTCATCATCGTAGAATCCAGCAGACATCGCTGTATCCTTTTTACGCTTACGGAATTGGTCATTGATCCGCCAGCGCGTCATATTCATCAGCCAAGTCTTAAATGATCCCTGCTCAGGGTCATACATTTTCTTCTTACTCTGCTTGGCTATGGATAAAATGGTTTCCTGCACACAGTCAAATGCTTCCTCTGAGCGCAACCCAGACTTTAGCCCTACCGAGTAGATAAGACGCCAGTATGTCTGATAAAAATCATCCCAAGTCCGCTGATCTTCCCAGTTATCTAGCCGCGCGATGAGACTTTTCCGAGTTTTAGCGAAGCCATGAGAAAGCATCTTCTCTCTCTCATCTTTCTTCTTTTTTTCATCACTGTCGTCTGGCTTATCCATTTCAATTAGTTTTTAGCACAAAGCTGGCTGCTTAACCTAGAGAAAAACGCCGAGATCCTGCCCTTCTATCAAAAAAGATAAACTAAATACTAATAACAGCAACAAGTCAGAACATTTTCTTCACCCTCCATGTAACCGATCAAGATAAATACCTTATTTAACAATACACCCTACATTCTAAATTAAAATATCACATCCTATGATCAAGCACACTCTATTACTCAGCCTATTCTCTACCATCTGCTCACTACACACCTTAGCGCAAAAACCATCTACAAGCTCTAGTTCATCTAATGACACAGTCATCCGGAGTAGCTCTGAGCAGAAAGAATCACCATACGGAAATGAAATTCCGCTGGTAGATCCTACCAATAAGACATTCAAAATCCATGGCCAGACTCTCAGCATGACAGACAACCACCTCGGTGGACAATTCGAAGCCTATCTTGCTACCAACACTCTTTCATCTGATGACGCCACTAAATACAGAGCAGACATCCGCCAGATACTAGACTATCTAGCACCTAATAAAACCAAGGGCGCACTCTTAGAGCCAGCCTATGACCTTTTATCAGAAGCCGCTAAATATTCTGGAGACGGAAACCTCTGCGAATCATTAGCCAATGCCGTCTATGCCGCGCAGCTCACGAAACTTCACCGTGGGACGAAACGCGAGCATATGGATAATCTCAGAAAAGAGCACAGACGCATCACTCGCAATATGGATGTCATCGGTAGTAAGCTCAGCCTTAATGAAGTCAAAAAAGGCGAAGAAGGAAAAGCCACTGGACAGCAATCTATCGAATACACCACGATGGCTAAGCGTTTGGTAGAAATTGAACTATCGCTCAGACAGCTAGAAGTGAATGGAGCGATAGGCATGACGCAGTCTAAGCTACAGTTTCAATCCATGATCGTGCAGTTATTTGCTCAGAGAAGATTTGAGCACGTTATCATGGCCACCAGGTTCTACAGCCTGATCTACAAGGACGGAGACAACAGACTCGACCTCAAAAAAGGATCTGATGCGGGGAAATTTTTCGCAGAAGGCGTGGGAGTCGACCCCACAGTAGCAGGACTAGATGCTGCATCCGCAGAAGCAATCAAGAAAGTAGATAATCTAGTGAATGCCTTCCAGAACAACCTAAAAAACAAACGCGTCCACGCGGCCTCTGAGCGACTAGTAGAAGCCTTCATACTGGGGGAATTCATTCCATCAGTGCAGACTATCAGCATCGAGTCAAAAGCACCCATCCAGCAATACATCCAAGACGCCAACGATCTAGTCAAAGTGCTAGGTGTCAAGGATCTAGACCGTGCAGAAGAGCTAAACAATAGTCTCACAAAGCAAGCCAAAGACTACAATCCATCAGAAGCTAGATCCTACATTTCTGGTAAGAAGGCAGAATCTAAACTCAACACCCGTGATGCCAAAATAGCCGCCCGCTACATGTTGAAAACTGAGAACTCAAACGAGAGATACAACGAGCACGCTAGATTTAAAGCTGCGATGGCAAAAGCCACTCACGCATGGCCATCGAATCCAGAAGTAGAGCAGATCAATAAACTCATCGATGATAAATTCAAGCAACTAACAGACGGAGACGACATGCTACTCGTAGCGCGTAAGGACTTTGATCGCTACGTAGAGACCAAGTCATGGTCAGCAGTTATGAAAGAAGATAACCTCCCTCGTTTTATCGCTTCTTTCCACCTATCCACAGATCCTGAAGACATCGTTAGGGCTAAGCTATTAAAGCAGATCCAGGCAGACGTCACAGCAGTATTTGCTACAATGAAAGAGGCTGAGACCTACTTCGAGCGCGGTCACGCAGCAGCAGCCTGGGAGCTAGTAGACATCGCCATTAAGCGTCACCCTAACAGCCTAGAACTAGCCAAAGCAAAAGCCCTCTATAGTAGCAAAGCAGCCACCTTCGCCAACACCATCGCAAAGGCGCAAGACTTCGAGCTAGTCTCCACTAAATCCGCCCAAGCTCTCACCTGGTATCTAAAAGCAGAGATGATCCACCCAGACAGCCAATACGCCAGAGAAGGAATCGACCGCATCATCACCGCAAAGTTCAAGCCACAAGAACAGTCCCCAAATAAGGACGTCGCTGCAAACTTCTAGCTTATAGACACAAGAAAGGATAACCGTCAAAAACCCTTACGTTGCATGATGTAGAGATTAAGTTTGTGCAGATTCGATTATGAAATAAAAACCTAACAGATAACATCCACCAGACTATCTATCGTGCTTTCTGTGGCTTCTACAGCCACAGTCTGACCTAGGTCGCGGAGAGTTTGGGAAGTGATCTTCCCGATGCTCGCTATCTTGCAGTTTGGCGGGAGCTTATTGCCGCTCTCGAAGAAGTTTTTGGCTCCGGCAGAGTTTGCGAAAAGAATGTAATCAGCGCCTTCTTCTGCGAGGCGTTTTTTATCGCCAGTGACA
>CALFBV010000209.1 GCA_937951395.1 uncultured Rubritalea sp. | reverse complement strand
TGAAGTGCCAGTTCCTTAGGAGACTCTAGAAGCTTAATTTCGAAATCAGACTCACTCTGAAAAAATGAAAGAAGAAGATCAAAGGACTAAGGATATTATCTCCAAAGTAAGGGAGATAGAGATTCGCGCGCGTCGTCTAGTAGAGGAGAGCCTTGCTGGGCAATATCACTCGGTCTTCAAAGGAAGGGGGATGGATTTTGATCGAGCACGCGAGTATATAAGAGGTGATGAGGTGCGCACTATTGACTGGAATGTCACCGCTCGGACAGGTTCGCCACACATTAAGCTATTTACCGAGGAACGGGAGATGACGATGCTTATCATTATTGATGTGAGCGCCTCATTGGACTTTGGTTCGAATCCACAGACGAAGCGAGAACTTGCTGCGGAAGTGGCTAGTGTGATGGCTTTCTCTGCTCTGCGAAATAACGATAAAGTTGGTCTCATGCTCTGCACGGATGAAGTAGAATATTATCTTCCTCCAGCCAGTGGTCGTAGGCATGTGCTACGGCTTATCCGAGATATCCTTTATTTTGAACCAAAAGGTCGAGGGACCAATCTAGTCACCGCTATCGACTTTGCCAATCGAGTGCAACCTCGTAAATGCCTGATGCTTTTAATGTCTGATTATACCTTCCCAGGTTCGCAGGCAGAGGCTTTAGAAACTCTCAAACCAAAGATTAGCACTACGTCCAAACGCCACGACTTGGTGGCTTTAGCGATCAATGATCAGAGAGAAGAAGAGCTACCTAACATTGGAATGATTCGTATCGAAGACTCTGAAAGTGGAGATGTCATCACACTCAATACAGGTAGTAAAAAAATCCGTGAAAATTTTAAAGCTGAAGCGGCTTCCCTACGAACTGAAATGAAACGTCTTTTTGCTCAGCACGGCATTGACTTTCTTGAACTCAAGACCGGCGAACCTTACCAGCCGATCTTGAAGCAGTTTTTTTCAACCCGGGAACAGAGAGCCATCCGATCATGAGTTCACTAGCACAAACTTCTATTATAAATCAACCCCCTCAACCATCCGCACCATCGGTGGATGAACTGATGTCAGGTTTACGTCCTCTCAAACCTGCGGTTGAACTAGCTTTAGAACCCGAACCATTTCCTTATGAAATATTGGCTTGGGGAGTTGTTGGAGTAGTTATCCTAACTCTGCTGTCTTGGTGGATATGGAAAAGGTTGCGACGTGAAAAAAGTCTCACTCCAGAACAAACTGCAATGCAGTGTTTGGATGAAATTGCTGAGGCTGATTTGGGTAATGATGATTTTATTATGAAAGTGTCTCATACTCTTAAGGGTTACCTAGAAGAGAAAAAGCTTTTCACTGCTGTTCGCCAAACAACCGAGGAGTTTCTCCATTCCTTGAAAAACAGTGAAAAACTTAGCGAGCAACGTGAGACATTGAAGACGTTTTTTGGACAATGTGATCTTGTGAAATTTGCTGGAGGAAACTTAACTGATGAACAACGCCGAGAACTTATAGACAGTGTTCGTTCACTTGTGAAAGGCATATCCCAATCTGAATCAGATAAATCTTAACTCTACAGAATCATGTATTTTTTTGCTCAACCACATTTTCTATGGCTCCTTTTACTCCTTCCTCTAATTGCTTGGCTAAAAGGGCGTAAAGGACAAACTTCCGCCGTTAGCTTTCCGAGTACCAACATAGCAAAGCTGGTGGGTGCTAAGCCGAAATCAAGAATGGGCAATCTCTTGATTACACTAAGTCTTCTTGCTCTAGGCTTGTTGATCGTAGCTATGGCACGTCCACAACTTGGAAAAGGTCATGCCGAAGTCGAGGCAAGTGGTATTGATATCATGCTCGCAATTGATGTTTCTAGCTCAATGGAGGCACTGGATTTCCAAGTGGATGGGAAAAGAGTGAATCGCCTCGAAGCAGTGAAAGACACCGTTGCAAAGTTTGTCAAAGAGCGTCCGAATGATCGGATCGGTTTGGTCGCCTTTGCTGGTCGTCCGTATCTGGTAAGTCCATTGACCCATGATCATGAGTGGTTAGAGGCTCGTCTGGAATCTATCGATATTGGTCAAGTTGAAGACGGAACCGCGATTGGTTCTGCCATAGCCTCATCGAGCAGTCACCTGAGTAGCTCTGACGCTAAATCTCGTATTAATATTCTGCTCACGGACGGAAATAACAATGCCGGCAAAGTAACGCCTATGACCGCTGCGGAGGCTGCCGAGACTCTTGGAATAAAGATCTACACCATCGGTGCAGGAACGAGAGGGCAGGCTCCCATCCCAGTGCAAGATGTTTTTGGAAGGCAGAGTCTTCGAATGGCTAAGGTAGATATCGACGAGAAGACACTTACAGAAGTAGCTAATCTAACAGGCGGCCTTTATTTCCGCGCAACTGACACCTCGTCATTGGGAAATATTTATCAAGAGATTGATAAACTGGAAACAACAACCCGCAAGCTAAAGAAATACGAGGAAGTCGATGACCTCTTTGCCTATGCCGCTATTCCAGGCACCCTTCTTCTTATGCTCAGTTTAATTCTGAGGAATACTTTCTATCGAGAATTACCTTAAGGTCATTTCTGGAAACCCGTTAAAATAAAGGATTCAAGATTTTCACCCTCAGCAAGAGTGGTATTTTCGCTTGATGTGGTTCAGAGTAGCTCCCGATATAAAGAGTCATCGAGGCTCACTAGCAGCCATGAGAGAAACGCCCAGAAAACCTCACAAGCAAGCAAAGAATCAGACTAGAAGAGCTTTTTGCAAAGCACCAGCATTGGAAAAAATCTATCAGCAAATGCACCAACTCAGAGAACTTATGAACCCAAAAGAAAAAACAAACCCGCTTAAGCATTGCTGCTTAGCGGGTTGTGAAAGTACGCAGACTGGGACTCGAACCCAGGACCAATTGGTTAAAAGCCAACTGCTCTACCAACTGAGCTATCTGCGCGTTTTGTTGGTTGTTTTTGTTTACTCCGCTTTCGCGTCGCGGCAGAGAATTACTGTAGAATGATAAAAAAGGCAAGATCGTTTTTCACTTTATTTTCATCTTTCTTTTTTCGAGGACTTAGCGATCTATCGTAAGCGAATAAAAGTGAATAAATTAGGCTGTATTTCGGTGGTTTTGTGAACCT
>CALFBV010000208.1 GCA_937951395.1 uncultured Rubritalea sp. | reverse complement strand
ACGAAAAATAGCTCTCAGTTTGTTAAAACACGATAAAACAGTAAAGGATAGCATCAAAGGTAAGCGTTACCAAGCTTGCTTAAATGAAAGATTACTCGAAGACTTCATGTTGCTAAATGATCCCAAGACGAGTTAGCCCTGTCCACTATATTATCTACCACAGAAATCTACTTCTCCTCTTCAGGAATATATGCAGGAAATACTAGAACTCTTTCACCAGGTTTGCTCCATTTTAGGCGATCACGGGCTTTAATTTCTAGGTAGCGTGGATCTTGCTGGATGGCGCGGTACTCTCTATCGGCACTGTCTTTTGCATTAGCCGCTACTTTTAGTTTCTGTTGCCATTCAGTATTGAAGGATTCTTCCAGCTTATCAGATTCTGATAAGCTAGGAAGAGCTGTAACGGGTAAAATGGCACAAACTACAATGATCAACAGACAAAAAGCTAAACGATTCACCGTATTCATCTGCGCATTTCGCGTGCGCAGACGTTGGTGACGAACGTAAAGCTTTCGTAGTTGGTCGGTGTTTTTTTGGCCCATTTTTCCGGCAGTTCTGATTAATTAGAATTTAAGATAGCTTAAATTCTACAGATTACCAGCATAAATTGCATCTTCACCAAGAGCTTCCTCGATACGGAGCAACTGATTATATTTCGCTATGCGATCTGAGCGGCTCATTGAGCCTGTTTTGATCTGCCCTGCATTAGTCGCTACTGCGATGTGTGCGATGGTGCTATCCTCTGTCTCGCCTGAGCGATGAGAGATCACGGAGTTATACTGATGTATCTTACCGAGCTCGATAGCATCGAGCGTCTCAGTCAGAGTTCCGATCTGGTTCACTTTGATAAGGATGGAATTTGCGACTCCGAGATCGATTCCTTTTTGGAGGAAGTCTACGTTTGTTACGAAGAGATCATCTCCAACTAGCTGCACTTTATCACCAATAGCAACTGTGAGAGCCTTCCAGCCATCCCAGTCATTCTCATCACATCCGTCTTCGATAGAGTCGATAGGATATTTCTCAGAAAGCTCTGCAAGGAATGAAGCCTGCTGCTCAGAGGTAAGTTTTTGTCCACCTTCGCCTTCGAATTTAGCATAGTTGTATACACCATCTTCGAAAAATTCAGAAGCTGCACAGTCTAGCGCGAACGTTATATCTGAGCCTACTTTGTAGCCAGCCTTCTCTACTGCGAGAACTACTGTGTCTAGAGCATCGATGGTTCCGTCAAACTTAGGAGCGAATCCTCCTTCGTCCCCCACTGCTGTGCTGAGACCACGATCGTGAAGCACTGACTTAAGGCTGTGGAAAATCTCTGCGCCCATACGGATAGCCTCGCTAAATGTAGGTGCGCCAATTGGACGAATCATGAATTCCTGGAACGCGATAGGTGCGTCTGAGTGTGAGCCACCATTGATGATGTTCATCATTGGCACTGGAAGAACTTTGGCGTTAGGGCCTCCGAGATATCTGTAAAGAGGAAGACCCGCAGATGATGCAGCGGCACGAGCAGCTGCGAGAGATACGCCGAGGATGGCATTGGCTCCGAGGTTTTTCTTATTCTTAGTTCCATCAAGATCGATCATCACCTTATCAATGCGTGCTTGCTGATTAACGCATTGGCCGATGAGAGCTGGCTTGATCTTGTCGTTGACGTTTGCCACTGCTGTGAGAACACCTCTGCCAAGGTAGCGAGATTTATCACCATCGCGGAGTTCACATGCTTCATGCTCACCAGTGGATGCACCACTAGGAACTGCTGCACGACCAAAGTGACCGTTTTCTAGAATAACATCTACTTCTACTGTCGGATTACCACGCGAGTCTATGATTTCGCGCCCTTTTATATCTACTATGTTTGTTGCTGACATGTTATGTTTGTTTGAATTTAATTATGCTTTGTATGCTTGGATACCTTTTACGACCATCGGATGTCCCACTACATCTACAGTATCACCTACCGATGCGCCCAGTAGAGATTGTGCCATTTCTGATAGATAGGAAATAACATCGTTATCAGGATCTGAATCCCAAGCTCCGAGAATCGTCATGACTTTCTTTTTACCTGCTGCATCTAGTGTGACAACCGTTCCAATTTTCACTGTATCAGGCTCAATGTCTGCAAAGTCTGTGCCCTGAACATTCATAAGAGCTTTTTCATGATCTGCCTTTCTACGCATTAGCACCTTTTGGTTATCCTTAGCCATGTGATATTCAGCATTCTCTCGGAGGTCTCCATAAGATTTTGCTATCTTGATGTCTTCACGGTTTTGAGGAATCTGATTATCATTGATATCCTTTAGCTCTTCTCTGCGCTTATCAATGCTTTCCCAAGAGGTAATCACATCGTTACTCTGCGTCTCAGAATCTGCGCCAGTCACGAGATCCTGTGTATCAGGGGCCGCTTTGATGACTCTTGCCATGAGTGACTTTCTGTCTAGCTCAGGGAAAATTTGCCCTTGGTGAAGTTTACGACCAAAGTTTTTAGCTTCATTTGGCTCTGCACCGTCAAGAATGTCTGCGATGAGTTCCTTGTCTTCCATGAAATAAGTCTGGAGACGTGAGCTCTTGCGAGGACCATCATCCATAGCATCTCTTTCGAGCAGGCTCAGGATAGCATTTCCTACTTCGTGGTCGAAGATAGGCTCAGCTAACTTCTTGCGCTCACGGCAGATCCATAGTAGCGAATCAGCACCAAGTGTCCTACCTGTTATGTGCGTTCTGAGGAAAACGTAGAGATAATCACTTTTCTCTTCCTCGATGAGCAGCTTAGCGATTTCTGCGAGTCCACGAGGTCCAACAACGTCAAAGATAGCTAGGATTTCCTTCACCCAAGTATCACCAAATGCTGCTGGATATGCTTCAAACACCTTGCGCTGACGTGCTGCTGGGAGTGAGCCTAGCTCATCACCGATCTTTGCGCTTTCAGTCTGGATGAGATCACTGAGACGTAGCGCAGAATCTTCTAGCACAAGATTATCAGAGACTTCCATGAGATCATCTCTGCCTACGAGCAGGTCAAGAGCTTGTCCGAGGTGGAGTTTAATACCTTTACGGACAGTAGAGTCGATGTCTGATGCGATCTTGGATTGCGCCTCTGCATCATCCTTAACGTGAGAGAAGTCTTTAATAATCGCTTCGAGGGCGCGTGCTTTTGTCTTGAGATCTTTTGCCTCGAAGAAATCTGAAACAAGGGATTCTCCAGGGGTAAGGTTTTCGTCACGGATTACAAGTGGCTCAGTTCTCTTAGAAGGAACTACCGCAGCGCGACTTTCTCTGAGGGCTTTTTTAGCCCCTTCCCACCATTTCTTATAATCTGCTTCAGGAATCACTGAACCAATGAGTTCACGCTCTAACTGATCTAGCTTTAGTGACCCGCCGAGGCTCTTTAAAATTTTAACTACTAGCTTAACAGGATCTTCATTCACTAATCCTCTTAGCTCGTCCATTGACTCTAGCTTCTGAGCGCGGAAGTGATTTTCATCAAGAACCTCAGTTTTTTGCAGTGCAAACTTAAGTCCCATTTCCTGACCTTCATTCTGCTCGAAATCGATCACGAGCTTGCCTGTTTTAATATCCCAAGTCTTCACTTTACCGGCTCCCCAATTCTTATGAAGACAAAATTTTCCAGGGGCGAGTTGGGATAATCTCTCTCCGACTTCTTGTGAAATCGAGCCAGCTTCTACTAATTTAGCTACATCAGGGTGCATCCATGCAGTCTGACCAAAAAAAGCATAATTAGCAAGATAATAGCAGATTATTTTCTATACATCAAGGAAATATTAAGATTTTGAAACGCTAAGTTCAGCTAGTCTTATATTCTACAAGCTTTTAGCAACCATTCACTCAGGACAAAAATCAGCCTATTTGACCTCCAAAACAAAGCGCTTAAAGAAGGCTTATTTCATGATCCAATCAATGGCATATTGTCGCAAAACAGAAGATTCCTGACTATTCCCACAACTCTCTTTATCTACTACTATTACTGACTCATTGCTAAACTCACCATTTGCCGAATACGAGCGCACCGAACATTGATGCCCCTCACCTGTAGCTTTACTTCCTTTGACTGTTTGAAATTTAATAAAAACACGAGCCTTTCCATCTTTGTCATCAGCTATCTCTTCATATAAATGAGTGATATCCACAGCTACCTCCAAGAGCTCATCATGGCTCACTCCAGACAGAGGGACATCACCCACCTTATTCTTACCAAATAACTGCCTACCATTCAGATGCTCGGGCTGGAACTTAACACCAGCTTTCTCGGCACCCTCATCACCAGACACCCCCACGGTCACCCTAAGGCAGCACGGTTTGTAAAAGACAGTTTCAACTTCAGAGTTTTGCGGGCGTATATTTAGCCACTTCGACTCTGCCAAAGAAATTACCACGCAACCATGTAGAATCCAACAGCACACTGTAAAGCGTGTAAATTTTCCTTCATTCCGCGAATTCACTACGATGCAGGCGCCCTTCTCCCCGTCAGCCAAAGTAGTTTCCCCATCATCATTGATAATCAATACCCTTTGTAATTTCGCCGCCTCCATTTAGATCAAACCCGATCCCATCATCGCACCCCACACAAGTTACTCCATGCCCATAGCCTGTAAACCCCAGGGAATTCACACTAGGGTGAACCCCTGCTGCATGCATCACTTTATTTCCCTCCACGTCTTCAGCGGAATATAA
>CALFBV010000207.1 GCA_937951395.1 uncultured Rubritalea sp. | reverse complement strand
GTGAAGGAATATATAGAAAACCAAGAAGTAGAACGTGGTCAAGATGGGGACTTTGGTGTGGAGGGCGAGTGACTGACCGTCCAGTCGGCTTTAGACGACGAGCTTGAAGCCACCGCCTTCAGGCGGTGGTGCATTCACTTAAGTGTTTCTAGCTGCTAGAGTTTAGTCTTTAACGGCGTCTACGTAAGATGAAGCCGAGGGCTCCGAGTCCTAGAAGTGCAGTGGATCTAGGCTCAGGGACGGCTACGATTTGAAGCGCTCCGAGTGTGGCGAATCTTTCATTAGTAGGATCTCCGTATAGCAAACCGCTGAATACATCTGTATTTGCATTTCCGTTCCAGGCAGTATCTGTGGTGCCTGCTGGAGGAAGAGTTCCTACATATACTCCAGAGGATCCAAAGTCGATTTGGAGTGATACAGCTGCTTGTGATGATGAATTGTTTGAGGGGGCAACTTGAGTCTGAAGCGAAACGTAGAGCTCCCTACAAAGGCTGGAAAGAGCGCTGCGTGAACCCTGAGTATGATTTTCTGAAGAAGTGAGATTGTAGGATGCTACGCGTCCCACTCTAGCGGATTCACTCCGTAGTATTTCACTAACAGATCATAGAGCTCTGGGTGCTTTTCTTGGAGCTGGTTTGGTTTTTCGTAAAAGGTCTCGGTGGAGACGGCGAAGAATTCTGCTGGGTTGGTGGCTCCGTAGGAATCGATTACGGTCTTTTTGTTTTTGTTGCTGCGCTTGATGAGGGTTTCGAATTCTGGCTTCATGACGCTAGCCCATTCTTTATAGCAGCCTCGGGTTTCTAGGAGGGGGACTCCATCGCCTGCACCGTCTTCCTGGTCTAGCTGGTGGGAGAACTCGTGGATGGCGACGTTGTGTCCGTCTTCGGTGTTTTTACCACCGCTGACTACGCTGGCCCAGGAGAGGACTACGGAGCCTGTGCTCCAGCTCTCGCCGAGGCGGACGGACTGTTCACCGTTTTCGCCAATGGCGACGTAGGCATCTGGATACAGGCGGATGGTGCGGAGCTTGGCGTAGAGGTCGTGCGGTTTTCTTAGTAATAAAATGCAGGCTTGAGCGGCGATGACGCGCTGCATGTGCGGGGTGACTTCATCGAGCCCGCCACAGGCTTCGAAGCCTTTCTCTGCGACGAAGACGTGGATGAGTCCTTCTAGTTCTTGCTGGAGGTGATGTGGGAGCTTGAGGAAGAGGGGGAAGTCTTCGCCTAGTTCTGTGTGCTGTTCTGCGTTGAGGCGTTTCTGTGCAAGCGCATGGCGTCTGAGGATGCGTTGGTGCTTGAGCCTGCGGATCATCAACATGGGGATGATGAAGAGTAGCGAGAGGAGGATGATTTTAATAAAGGAGCCCATTTTTGAATAAATTAGAGGTAAGTTTTTACTGAGAGTTCCATTCGGTGAGTTCTTTTAGGGTAACTCCGGCTCCTCCGAAGATGTCTAGCGCGCTGCCTACGGTGATGTCTACATTGCCCTGACTGTGCTGCTGGGTGAGGTGGATGTCTGCCATGGTGGCGGCTCCGCCTGCGTAGGTGATGGGGAGTTTAGCCCACTGGCCTAATGTCTGGACGAGCTCTTGGTCGATGCCTTTGCAGAGGCCTTCTACGTCTGCTGCGTGTACTAGGAGTTCATCACAGTGCTGGGCGATGTGATCTAAATTTTCTGGTGTGATGTGTAGATCTGTTAGAGTCTGCCAGCGGTTCATGGCGACGGTCCAGCCTGCCTGGGTGCGGCGGCATGAGAGGTCGATGACGAGGTTGTCCTTACCGATTTCTACTGTGAGCTGGCTGAGGCGCTCGGGTAGGAAGCTGCCGTCTGGTGCAAATAACCATGAGGTGACGATGACGTGTGAGGCGCCTGCGCTGAGCCAATCTGAGGCGTTCTCTAGATTGATACCACCACCTATCTGCATGCCATCTGGCCAGGCTGCGAGAGCGCTGAGCGCGGCCTGTTTGTTTCCTGGACCCAGCTGGATGATGTGGCCGCCAGTGAGGTGGTTCTGACGGTAGAGTTCTGCAAAGTCTGCTGAGGATTTCTCTGAGACGAAATTTTCCCGCAGGGTGCTGTCATCATCGGTGAGAGTTCCTCCGATGATTTGTTTTACTTTGCCGTCGTGTAGGTCGATACAGGGTCTAAATTTTGTCATGTACTTGCTTTGTTATGTGGTAAGGTTACAGTGTGCGTGATGAGAAGCAAGTTGAAGATTCTAGCATTGATGAGCGTGGCGGTATTGCCGAGCTGTAAGGAAGATATTGAGGTCACACTGCCACCGACTGAGAGTGAAGTGGGTAAGGAGGAGTCTGCAAAGGCGAAGGCTGAAAGGGAAACTATAGAGGAACAGGAGAAGGTTCGTGCTGAAGCCCAGAAGAAGGCGATAAACTTGAATGACTATACGAAAGAGGGACTTGAGAAAGACACAGAGATGGATCCCTATATGAAGGATGCTCTACTGGAGGCAATGGAGCAGAGCGAGGAGCGCAAGCGCAAGAAAGAGGAGGAAAAGCGCGCGCTGATGGAGAGAGAGAGAGGTGCTGGCGAGTTGCTCAGCCAGATCGATCTTGAGAAGAAGACTTTAGCAGCAGCTGATGCAGAATTTGAGAAAATAGCTGCCGAGCAAAAGCAGCGAGAAGAGGCAGAGCGCGCTGAGAAAAACGCGACTGCTGCACTAGGGATGGTGTGGGTGCCTGGAGGTAAGTATATACGCGGCAGTAGAGATCTGCAGGCTGGTCACAGGCAACAGTATGGTGAGGAGTTTCCAGCGCACTTAGTGGAGGTAGATGGATTCTACATGGATGCCACTGAGGTTACCGTTGCGCAGTTTGCGGATTTTGTGAAGGCTACTGGCTACAAGACTTTAGCGGAAGTAGGCTTGAAGGCAGAAGATTTCCCTCAGGCTGGACCAGAGCATCTACAGGGCGGTGCGAATGTATTTAAAAAGACAGCAGGTAAGATAGACCCATGGGTGGGGTCTGCATGGAGATGGTGGAGTTTCACACCAGGAGCCACGTGGAAGACTCCGGAAGGACCAGGGTCTGATATCAAGGATAAAATGAATCACCCGGTGACCTGCGTGAACTATGATGATGCTCAGGCATATGCAAAGTGGGCTGGCAAGAGACTACCTACTGAAGCGGAATGGGAGCGCGCCGCGAGAGGTGGGCAGCACGGCGTGAAATATACTTGGGGCGAAGAGATGCAAGTAGATGGAAAGTGGATGGCGAATGTGTATCAGGGAGAATTTCCAAGCACTGAGGTGGCTGAAGATGGATTTGTTTTAACGGCTCCGGTGAAGAGCTATCCTCCAAATGCGTGGGGGCTTTATGATATGGCGGGAAATGTCTGGGAGATCTGCAATGATTATTTTCACCCAGGTTACTATCATACCTTTGTGAAACAGCCTCATAAGAATCCGCAAGGGCCTAAGAGCCCGATCACTGATCAAGAGCGAATGGCGTATAATCCAGTGGCGGGGACGTGTCCTGAGCCACGAGCTGATAATCACGTGCTAACACATTTGCGTGTGGCTAAAGGCGGATCATTTTTGTGTAGTTCACAGTATTGTCTAAGATTTAGACCAGCAGCTAGACATCACCATGAAGTGCTGACTCCGAGCCAGCATATGGGATTCCGCTGTGTGATGGATGTTAAGTAGGGGGTGAGCATGAGTAAGGTAGCGCAGACAATATTGTTAGGAAAAGGGCTGGATGATTTACCATTTGGCGCGAGCCAGGATGAGGTGAAGGCAGTGCTAGGAAAGCCAGAGGAGACGGATGAAGTGGATCTCAAGGGAGAGAAGTCCGTGGCATGGCATTATTGGGAACTGGGGATCTCGGTGAATTTCGACGAAAATCAAGATTTCAAACTGAGTTCTATCGATGTAGCTGCTCCTGAGGTGCTGTTATTTGGCGAGGCTCTGATGGGGCGTAGCAGGGAGGATGTGAAGAAATTTCTAGATGAAAAGAGTCTAGGGGAATCTGTGGACGAAGTTCAGCGCGGTATGATCTACCCTGATGTAAATCTCAGTCTGTGGTTCAACGGTGGTGACCTAGAAGAGATTCAGTGGGGAGTGATAGAGGATTGATTGAGGATTGATTGAGGTGTATTTTGCTGATTATTAGCTTGTTGTGAGGATGTTCTTTTTTGTGGGTTTGAGAGATAAGTTACAAAGAATACCATTTTTTAATGGACAGTATGCAAAATGTGTAGTAGTTTACTTATGCCACCTTGAGGCAACAAAGCAAAACGACACACACACAATTTGGCGGGGGACTTCGGTCCTCCGCCAAAAGTTTTTTAATGAGAGGGGTGTGTTCTGCTGGGAGGTCTCAAATGTATCTACGTTCGGTGCTACCTTCTCAAGGGCTACGGTTTTGCCTAAGAGTTGAAAAAGAATTGCAAGTTACGGGGCTGTTAGTGTTAGATAGAGCTATATGAAAAAGGTGGTGATAGGGCGTGATGAGATGATTAAATTTCCTGATCTAGGAGATGGCGAGATGCGTGCTGTGGATGGACGCGTGGACTCTGGTGCTCGGACTTCATCGATGCATGCTGTTAATATAGAGTTGTTTGATAAGGATGGTGAACAATGGGTGAGGTTTGATTTCGAGGAGCACGTGGGGCTGGAGGCTCGGCTGTGGAAGCAGAAATTTGTGCGTAGTTCAAACGGGAAAAAACAGAGCAGATACTTTATTAAGACTCGCGTGAAATTTGCCAATGGACAAAAATACCTGATCGCGCTGAGCTTAACGGATCGCTCTAAGATGAAATTTCCAGTGCTGCTGGGCAGAAGATTTCTCAGGGGTAGATTCCTTGTGGATGTGGGAGAGATGTTCCTGCTCGGTAGATACGAGGAGAACTAATGCGGTAGATGCGCTATTTTACGAGCACCCGGTGACTGATTACTAAATGAGCGCATTTTGTTTTGGTTAGAGTTCGTCTGTTTAGCATTCATCGTCAATAGAAATAGCTAGTGGTCAATGAGACTCTAAGGTGAACTTAAATGAGCCTTGACCATTCTTAAGCGCTCGGCTTGACTACGTGCTTATGAAAATTTTAGTAGTAGGTAAGGGAGGACGTGAACACGCGCTGATCACGGCGATGCATGAGTCAGCTACGCAGACAGAAATCTATAGTTTCCCAGGAAGTGATGCTATTTCTGAGCTAGCAGAGGTGGTGAGTGTAGACGGGCTAGAGTCTCTTATCAGCTGGATGAAGAAAAATGAGATAGATCTCTGTGTGGCAGGTGAAGAGAGCTATCTCGTTACAGGTGATGGCTTGGCTAATCTCTGTGAGAAGGAAGGGATTCCTTGTTGGGGACCGCATTTGCAGTCTGCTCAGCTAGAAGCATCTAAGGAATTTGCGAAAGAATTTATGCAGCGTCATGACATCCCTACTGGCGGAGCGACTGGTTGTGCGAATGCTGATGAGGCACGTGCAGCGATCAATGGCATTTACCCCACCGTGTTGAAGTTCGATGGGTTAGCTGCCGGAAAAGGTGTGGCGGTCTGTGCGGATGAGGCTTCTGCTGAGGAATTTATTCAAGAAGTGATGGTGGAGAGAAAATTTGGTGAAGGCAGACTCCTCGTAGAGGAATGTCTCGTAGGCCCAGAGGTAAGTATTTTTGCTGCGGTAGTGGATGGGGAGTATCTCATTTTCACCCCAGCAAGAGATTATAAACGAGCGCTTGATGGAGATCTTGGTCCAAACACAGGCGGAATGGGCGCAGTGGCGTCACGCCAGCTCATCGATGCCTCATTGTTAGAAACTATCGAGGAAACCATCGTCAAACCAACCGTGAATGGGCTAATAAAAGATGGGCTTCCATACCGTGGATTCATCTATTTTGGACTAATGATCACAGCTGAAGGCCCTAAGATTATCGAATACAATTGCCGTTTCGGTGACCCAGAGTGCCAGGCAGTAATGCCGCTGGTCGGTGGTGATCTGGCTGCATTCTGTGCAGCTGGCGCTATTGGTGATCTTTCTCCTGAGTTGCTTAGCTTCAGTGATGGATGGTCAGTTTGTCTAGTGCGTGCATCAGCAGGTTATCCAGAAAGCTCACGTAGTGGTGATGTCATCTCAGGGATAGAAAATTTATCTGAAGGCAAGGTCTACCATGCAGGAACGAAGAAAAATGCTGAAGGGAAATGGGAGACAAATGGTGGCAGAGTCCTAGCAGTGGTAGCAGGCGGGGATACTCGTGGAAGTGCTGTCAGTGCTGCATATAGTGAACTAGGAAAAGTAACATTTGATGGAATGCAGAGCAGGTCTGACATCGGGGTGTTCAACTTTCAAGTCTCCGTTTAAATACTTCTGGTCTTCTAAAAAAACATTTAAAAAGTAATATATTTTTTAAAGATATAGAAATTTTGACTTGCAGTGAGGCGTAGAATCTATATTTGAACTGCTTCTGTAACTATCTAGTGATGTTAGTAGAGACGATTTTAGACTAAAATAGCAACAACCCATCCATTATGGCAGCAAAGAAAAAAACCGCGAAAAAAACCGCTAAAAAAGCAGTGAAAAAGTCACCGACTAAGAAGAAAATTGCTAAAAAAGTAGCAAAGAAGGCACCTAAAAAAGCCTCTAAAAAGATAGCTAAGAAAGCGGCCAAGAAGGTTGTCAAGAAGGCTGCTAAGAAGAAGCCGACTAAAAAGGTGGCAAAGAAAGTTACCAAAAAAGTGGTCAAAAAGAAGGTAGCTAAAAAGCTGACCAAGAAAGCAGCTAAGAAAGTTGTTAAAAAGAAAGTGGCTAAAAAAGCAG
>CALFBV010000206.1 GCA_937951395.1 uncultured Rubritalea sp. | reverse complement strand
TTTTAAATACTTCTTTAGCCAACTTCTTTTTGCTTTAGCAAAGCGTTCGAAGTCTTCAAAACTCTCGCTACCGCATATCATCGCAGCAAGAGCAATGAAGATAATTTCTCCGAAATGGTGTCTTGGATATTTTCCTTTTCGCGGATCTTCAAGAGAGTCATGGGCTTTCGGAGCTTTCGCCTCAGAGGGCTAGAGAAAATGGCAGGTGAGTGGAATCTCATCTGTCTATCCTATAACAGCAAACGGCTCCACCCCCTCCTCAAGACAACGTAAAAGGCAACCAAAGCTTCATCCCTATCCAAATCACCACCAGCAATCAGCTCTAACCGCGAAAATTACAACTCCCCGGCCCAAAGCTCCACTCCTCACCACTAAATCAGGCGTAAAATGAGGGAAATTAGAAAAATTGTTCATTGAGTCGCAATTTTCAACTCCGACAGACTCTTAATTACTATATTTAAAATGCACTAAAATTCTTACCCTTACAGGTATGACTCACAGACGTGCCGATCAATATACATGAAAAATCCTAGAATCCATTTTATTGGAGACTAGGATTTTAAAATTTCTGATCTGATAGAAAACGCTCTATCGCTGTGGCAAGATCACTGATTTTGAGTAGTGATGACCATGCTCATTTAAATAATCTGCAAATGTATAATCCGTAGTGAAGTTTCTATTCTTAAGACCATTCATGCCGCTGTCAGATAGGACTAGGATACTTATATCCCCGCCCGCTAGCCTTGTTGAGCTTGCTGTTGCTCCAGATGGAGCTGTAATGACTGTGTTATCTACATAGACTTCATTTCCCCTGATGCTCAGCTTCTTACTATCTCCATTAGTCTGCACCACCACGCGCTTGTATTCTTTAGCACCTGTTTCGAGAGTGAACTCAAAGTTAAAACTAAGCGTGAAATCAAAGATGTTTTCTGCGAGAAAGTTATCTCTTTCCACGGTTTCATTGCTAGATATCACTCCATCAATGGAATCTTGCCCGAGTAATCTCTCAAAGGCAACATCAGGTTCTATGCGTTGTCTATAAAGAGCAAATACTGGCTTGCTTCCACCTGCCTCTACCACGTCTTGGTGGATCAGCCTGTATCTCACCATGGAAATATCACCGCCCAGATCAACCTTAGGCACATTGATCTGACCATCGTATCTGTCTGTCACCGCTGAGAAGAAACTAATTTCTAGCGGGTTTACCATTTCTTTATTAGACAAACCATTTTCATCCTTACCTGGATCATTCTCACTTTCCTGAATAAGTAGCCACTCATAGTCATTACCTGCACGGATCACGATACCTTCCAGATCCTTACCCACGGTGTCAAACACCTCTTGTGCTAATCCGGATGACCGCGCCTTAGAGTTAGTCCTCTGCCATGCGCCCACTGCCATCTTGGTCATCCCCATGAGAAGCCCCACGATGACGAGCGTGATCGTCATAGAGATCAACAGCTCGATGAGCGTGAATCCCTTAACATTTTTTCTCTGCGACCTTGGCTGAGCAGTTTGCGAGTTAGTATTTTTCATTTCAAATTTCATCTTTTTAAATTGGTATCAATTTATCTTCTAACAGCCATGTTTACCTCTGTAATAGCATTTCCCACATTTTCAAAACTCCAGCTTCCACCGGAAACATAGCTAAACTTATTCACATTCAGTTTAAAGAACTCTGCTCTGAAAGCAATCACTGCCTGACTATAATCTCTAGACTCTGAAACCTCTGAAACCTCTGAATCCCCAGTGGCTTCATTAACTACTAAGTGATAGATTTTTTGAGGATCGGTTATAGGCACAGGCTCCATGACATTACTACCAGGATACTGAATTAACTGAGTCATTCTCACTAAGAACACTGGTCCATCAACTGCCTCCAGCTCATCTGCTATAGTACTGCTTGAACCGAGAGCCCTCACAGCGGTCTGGATGATGTAGTCTTTTCCTTGGATTCCACCACTGACAGCGTATGCATCTAGAATCCCATCGTTATCGTTATCAGCCGTGGGGTCTGCTCTATATTGATACATGATTACCGCTGTCGCTGGTGCATGTGAATCTTTTATCATCCTGAATGCCTTTGCAAATGATGAAATGTCAGAGTCCGTAGAACGTAGAATGCTCATTTCTTGCATAAGCGTGTCTTTCATCCTGTTTGCGTCCTTTGTGCTAAGCGCGCGATTGAGGTTTTTCTGAGCTGGACCGAAGACTCCTAGGAAAGTGGTAAGTAGAAGAGTGACCACACCCATAGCAATGGCCACCTCTACGATGGAGAATCCCTTGCGCAATTTAGTACGGAGAGCCTTGAACGAGTTGTCTTTGTTTTGTGAAAAAGTAGATGATTTCATAATCTTTGTGTCAAAAGTAATTGCTGTATTTTGTGTGTTTCTAGCCTGTCTTCTTAAAATTCTGGATCACCTGATTCGCTGATGATTTGGTTCGGGCTGCGGAACTTAGCCATTCTACCTGTCTTCCAGATCTTGAATCCACCGATATCACGCGTTGCATTGCTGGCAGCATCAGGAGTATCCTGTCCTGGTCTAAGCTTACCTGCTTGGACGACAAACTGCCCGTCAGCCACTGAATTTCCACTAGAGTTTATTAGAGCGCCCTCTGAGTTGAATTGATAAATGTAGCAGCTCTTCTCATCAGAGCTGCCTGGGAAAATAGCCGTCCCATCGGCTCCTCCTGATTTATTACTGAGGTTAGCATTAAAGAACGTGTTACTAGGTAAAGTGGTCGCTCTAGAAACTAACTTCCACTGAGTCACATCTGCGAGCTCATCAACAGCCACACCTGAACCATTTCTGCCAGTCGCCACTCCCATCATTCTGAGATAGCGCTCGCGTTTATCTGCATTATCACCAGATGCATCTGGTTGACTTTCATCGACGGAACCCTTGTTTCCCAAAATCACTACCGTAGCGATGAGGATGACACATAGCAAGAGAAATTGCAGTC
>CALFBV010000205.1 GCA_937951395.1 uncultured Rubritalea sp. | reverse complement strand
CTGGAGCTAGCTTTGCAGAAAAGCGCGGCAGCATGGTCAACGTCACAGGAAGACTCCAACGGCTCAACCAAGCCATTCAGCCTCCTGGTAACTCTAAGGAAGACTGGGAGATCATCCGCGACCTCATCCTCGCTATCAACGGAGAATCCAACGACATGTATATGATCGAAGACGTCCTAAAAGTAATCGCTTCATCAATCCCTGAGTTCAGCGGCGTCACATTCTCTAAGATTGGAAATCTTGGCGTCCAGCTGATAGAAACTGGCGTAGAAATCCCACTACTAACTAAGGAGCGAGCACAGGCAGCAGCAGGCATTATTGTAGGATAATTAACGAATAATCACCATGGAATCACTCATCCCTATCATCATCATTCTCGCTAAAGTCATAGGCATCACGTTTGTCCTGACCTTGCCGATCATTGCGTATTCAGTTTATGCTGAGCGCAGGTTCGCCGCCGTCATTCAGGACCGCGTAGGACCTAACAGAACTGGAATCCCGCTTACCATCTTCGGTTTTAAGAAAGATATCAGCTTCTTCGGACTACTACAGCCTCTTGCTGACGGCTTGAAATTTATTCTTAAAGAAGACTTCGTGCCGTCACACGTGAACAAGTTCTTCTTCTGGCTAGCTCCTGCTCTGACAATGGTGCCCGCTCTAGTCACACTCTCAGTCGTGCCATTTGGATCTACACTATTTGGTGAAAAATTAGTCATCGCAGACGCTTCCGTAGGTCCCCTTCTCATCTTTGCCATCGCCTCACTTTCCGTTTATGGAATCACCATAGCGGGCTGGGCATCTAACAATAAATACTCATTCTTCGGTGGAGTTCGCTCCTGTGCGCAGATGATTTCTTATGAGATCGCTCTCGGGCTTTCTGTCATTCCAGTGCTCATGCATTTCGGTGATTTGAATCTATCTAACATCGTAGCTGAGCAAGCTAAGAACGGCTGGCTCATCCTCCCACTCTGGGGCGAAGGTCTCACCACTGAGCGTATGCTCTTATGGATACCAATGATTATTTCTTTCTTCATCTTCACCATCTCTATCTTTGCAGAGACTAACCGTATGCCATTTGACCTTCCTGAGTGTGAGACAGAGCTCGTGGGAGGCTACCATACAGAATACTCATCTATGAAGTTCGCCCTCTTCTTCCTAGGAGAATACGCTGCTATGATTGTAGGTTCTGCTCTCATCGTTACACTATTCCTCGGTGGCTGGTCCATCGGGTTCGGTGCTGATGCTTGGGTATTCGAGACCTTTGGTGACTGGGCCGGACTCATCCACCTCGGTGTATTCCTAGCTAAGCTCGTAGCCTTCATCCTATTCTTCATCCTGATCCGCTGGACAGTCCCACGTTTCCGCTATGATCAGCTCATGAAGCTCGGCTGGGTAGTATTCTTCGAAGCCGCGCTCATCAACATCCTCATCGCCGCGCTCATCATGACCTACAACAGAGGTCAGCTTTCAAACATAGAACTAGCAGGAGCCACAGCAGGAGTCGTGATCTTCTCAGTAGTCATGTTCTACATAGCAAAGTCCCTTGATCGAATGCTCGCATCGGATGCTGAAACACCAGCCAAATCATAATTCTCAATTCTTTATAACCATGGCAAAAGTCACTAAACTAACTCGCCCAGAGCTCAGCAAATCTGATGAGGTTTATCTTATCGGCATTTTCAAAGGCACACTCGTCACACTCAAGCACGCCTTCAAGTCTGTCTTCGGGAAATCTCGTGGAGCTGAATCTCTGAACTCAACTGGTCTGGGTGTCACAATGCAGTATCCAGAAGAGAAATGGGATGACGAACTCCCAGAATATTATCGTGGCGCTCCTGCTCTCGTTACTGATGAGCAAGACCGTGAGCGATGTGTCTCCTGCCAGTTATGTGAATTTATCTGCCCGCCAAAAGCCATCCAGATCATCCCAGGAGAGATCCCTGAAGGTGACGAATGGGCAAAAGTAGAGAAACGACCAAAGGAATTCGACATCGACATGATCCGCTGCATCTACTGCGGACTCTGCGAGGAAGTCTGCCCTGAGCAAGCCATCTACCTAAGAAAAGACTACGCCATCACCGGCACCAGCCGCGAGGAAATGATCCACAATAAAGAACGCCTCTACGAAATCGGTGGCAAGCGCGTCGGACTCGTCAACAAATGGAATGACCTTAAGTAACTTTATAACTCAATAACCTAGTAACCAATCTCCATGCCAACCATACTTTTTTACCTATTCGCCATCCTAACGATAGCAGGTGGTATCTGCGTAGTCGCTCTGAAAAATCCTGTTTCCTCAGCAATGGGAATGATCGGTTCTTTTATTGGGATCGCAGCTCTACTCATCGGTCTGAATGCTTACTTCGTAGGAACTCTGCAAGTCCTCGTTTATGCAGGAGCCATCATGGTGCTGTTCATCTTCATCATCATGCTGCTTGATCTCAAGAAAGAAGAAGGCAAGGAATTTAGCAACGGATCACTGGCAGCAGGCATCTTCATTCCCCTACTATTTGTTCTCATTACTCTGCCTATTTTGAGCAGCGTGAAGGCAGATTTCCCTAAATTAGACAAAGCTGCACTAATAGCAGCTGAAGTAGACCTCCCATTTACTGAAGTCCCTGAGACTAGCGCGATCCGTAATAAACTCATTGATGGTCAGCTCCCTGATGTGAACCTCATCGGTCAGAAGCTCTTCACGGACTACAATTTCCCACTGCAAGTAGTAGCCGTGCTTCTCCTCGTAGCTACTGTTGGCTGTGTCACTCTCTCTAAGAAGCTCCATGGCGATGAGCCTGAAACTGACGCAGATGACAGAATGGCTAAGACCCTAGCAAGATCTAGTGCTATCCCTCAGGTCAGCATACATGCAATGGGTTCTGTGGCAGAAGAAACTCCTAAAGTATCTAACGAGCCTGTAGAGCAAGTAGAGCTCTCACTTGATGCAGAACCTGAAGTAAAAGCGGAAGAGCCTCTGGCTGAATCTGCTAAGCAAGATGAGAAACTAGGTCTCATCTATGAGGACCGCCCGGATTATGCGGACGACCTCGTCATCATCAATGGAGTGGGACCTGTCTTAGAGGACAAGCTGAATTCATTTGGAGTGTATACATTCAAGCAGATCGCAAATTGGTCACCTGAAAACGTGGCTGAATTTGATGACCTCCTTTCCTTCAAAGGGCGGATCGATAGAGACAACTGGATCTCACAAGCCGCTGAACTCTATTCTAACAAAAATAAATAACTCCCTCAAAATCATGGCAACTGCATCTCTAACAGAATACCTGTTCTTTTCAGGCTTACTCTTCGCTATCGGACTAGCGGGAGTGATTATCCGCCGCAATATCATCGTCATTTTCATGTGTTTGGAAATGATGCTTGCTGCAGCATCTCTCACCCTCGTCGCCTTTTCCAGAGCGCACACTGAGATGAATCACGGACTCCCTGACTATGACGGACAAATGCTCGTCTTCTTCATCATCACCGTTGCGGCAGCAGAAGTCGCAGTCGGACTAGCTATCATCGTAGCTCTCTACCGAGCACGCAAGACGATCAGCACAGATACCCTCACTACCCTAAAGAATTAAATTACTCATCATGACACTCTGGTTACTATTTATCCTACCACTGGTAAGCGCGGCACTCATTCATTTCGTGCTGAAGCAAAACTATGCGGGGCTCGCGGCTAAGATCGGGACGCTATTTACTTTTGGCACACTCGTTCTCGCTATACTTTGGACACGTGAGGTATTCACCATTCCAGCTTCCTGGACTTGGATTAGCGTTGGTTCCTTTGATGTTAAAATTGGATTCGAAAATGATCAGCTTGCGAAGGGCATGATGATCGTCGTGACTGGTATTGGTTTTCTCGTGCATGTGTTCTCACTTGCCTACATGGAAGACGATGACGCCAAGGCGCGCTACTTCGGTAATCTCTCGCTCTTCATGTTCTCCATGACTGGTATCGTCCTTGCGGAGAACTTCATCATGATGTTCATCTTCTGGGAGCTTGTAGGCCTATCTTCATATCTCCTCATTGGTCATTGGTATAAAAAGGACACAGCCGCGGATGCTGCGAAAAAGGCATTTCTCTCTAACAGAATCGGTGACTTTGGATTCCTCATTGGTATCCTTATGACATGGATTCTTGCAGGCTCATTAGTATTTTCAAATATGGATGGCGCAGCATTCATCTCACACGGAGAGTGTCTTGCAGGTATAGCCGTATTGCTCGTCTTCTGTGGTGCTATTGGTAAATCTGCTCAGCTCCCACTCCACGTCTGGCTCCCAGATGCGATGGAAGGACCTACTCCAGTATCAGCTCTCATCCACGCGGCGACTATGGTTGCAGCTGGTGTATACATGATGGCTCGTTTCTTCGGAGCTATCGGACTAGAAGCTCTTGCCGCGGTTCCTGCTACCCAAGTCATCGCATGGATCGGTGGCATCACCTCACTCGTCGCGGCTCTCATGGCGACGCAGCAGAACGACATCAAGAAAATCCTCGCCTACTCCACCCTCTCGCAACTCGGTTATATGGTTATGGCGGTTGGACTACTAAATCCAAACGCAGGCATGTTCCACCTCTACACCCACGCATGGTTCAAGGCTCTCCTGTTCCTCGGATCTGGTGCAGTCATCTATTCTTGCCACCACGAGCAGAACATCTGGAAAATGGGCGGACTTCTCAAGAAAATGCCTATCACGGCAGTTACTTTTTTAATAGGAACATTCGCTCTTACCGCTGTGCCTCTATTCTCAGGTTTCTTCTCAAAGGAAGCGATCTTACACGTAGCTCATGAAAAAAATATCTATCTTTTTTGGGTCGCACTAGTAGTCGCAGCGTTAACATCCTTCTACATGTTCCGTCTTATCTTTGTAGCGTTTCTCGGAGAACCTAAAGATGATCACGCTAAACATGCAACAGAAGTAGAATCCAGAATGTTTATCCCGCTAATGATTCTTGCCGCTATGGCTTTGGCTTCACCATTTATTGGCAGCTTAATTCCAGCTAACAATTTCACCCCAGATACAACGCCACATTTTAACTTCCTCACTGGATGTTCTGTAGTCGCGCTCCTAGCTGGTTTCGCTCTCGTCTTGGTCTTCTACAAAGGCAAAAAGGAAGATCCCATCAGCATCCCATTGTTCCGTAATAAATTCTACATCGATGAGATCTATGCCGGCATCGTGAAATGGTTCCAGGACATCCTGGCAGCAGTAGTGCACTTCCTCGATGAGTTCATTATCAATGGAATGCTCGTAGGAGGCTTCACCAGACTTGCTCAGGGAACCGGTAATATTTTCAGAAATCACGCTCAGTCAGGAAAACTCTCACACTACGCTCTCATCAGCGGAGTGGGAGTCCTACTCGCCATCTACTTTACTGTTTTCAACTAACCACTCTCTACTAACTATCTAAAAAAATGCTTACTCTAGCACTCATCTTAATTCCCATACTGGCAGCTATAGCTATCTTCTTTGCCATTGCAGGCAATGCCCGCAAGATCGCTCTCGGAGCAGCAGTGGCTAACATTGTCGTAGCCGCAGTCGCTCTTTCCACTAGTTGCACAGGATTCACTCTAAATGTCCTCACTAAGCCAGACATCAACCTCACGTTGAATCTCCACAGCAACGGTGGGATATCAGTCATCCTGTTACTACTTTCAGTCATAGTCACATTAGCAGCGGTACTCAGCGGAAGTTGTCCTCGTGGACGTGAGAAGCTTTGGTATTCTAGCGCCCTCCTCATTTCCGCAGGAGCCATCGGTGCATTCATCTCTACGGATCTGTTCTTCTTCTTCGCCTTCCATGAACTCGCTCTAATCCCCACTTTCCTCATGATCGGTATGCTTGGTCGTGGGAACAGAAAGGAAGTCGCTTGGCAAATCACGGTTTACCTTGCGTTTGGATCTATCGTTCTCCTCGCAGGACTACTTATGATCGCGAATCAAGTAGGCTTCAATATGGAGAACCTCAAGCCACTCACAGCAGAGTCTCAGAACTCCGTAGCC
>CALFBV010000204.1 GCA_937951395.1 uncultured Rubritalea sp. | reverse complement strand
AGAGCCCTACCAGTGAGCGTGTTTTCAATGGGATAGTCTCCCCATTTAGCTTCAGCTGATCATAATAAAATCCATCCTTATCATCCCACAGCCCGTTGCCACTCTCATCACCCATCGCATCCGCAATGCCAATGTAATGCTCAAAAAACTTCGAAGCCAAATCCTCATAGACAGGATTTTCCTGAGCGAGTTCGAGAGCCATCGAGAGCATCGTTAAGCAGTAGAATGCCATCCATGCCGTGCCATCAGACTGCTGTAAGAAACCTCCCACAGGCAGCGGCTTGGAGCGGTCAAACACTCCGATATTATCTAACCCTAAGAACCCACCTTGAAACAGGTTATTTCCCTCTGTATCCTTGCGGTTTACCCACCAGGTGAAGTTAATAAGCAGCTTCTGGAAAACGCTTTCTAGGAACGGCCGATCTCGCTCACCGCGTTCACCTGTGATTTTATAAACCCGCCACGCAGCCCAAGCATGAACCGGCGGATTCACATCACCGAAGTTAAACTCATACGCCGGAAGCTGACCATTCGGATGCATGTACCACTCACGGAGAAATAGCTCCAGCTGGCTCTTCGCAAAGTCCGGATCGATCTTCGCAAAAGGCAACATATGAAATGCTGAGTCCCACGCTGCGAACCACGGATACTCCCATTTATCAGGCATGGAGAGAATATCACTCGCATAGAAGTGCTTCCAGTCACGGTTCCTTCCTTGGCGTCGCGCCTCTGGTGGTGAGGATTCAGGATCGTCACCATCGAGCCAGTCTTCGACCACGTAATAGTAAAATTGTTTCGTCCAAAGAAGCCCTGCCCGCCCTTGGCGTGACACCTCCATAGCATCTTCAGTCAGCTTTACCTGGTCTAAACCACCGTGAAATACATCTGCCTCTGCGATGCGATCTGTTAGAACATGATCGAAATTTTCACCAAAGGCCTCCTCCGGGATTTCGCTATGAAGAGAGAGCCTGAGCTTAATCACGCGTTCCTCTCCTGCTGCCAGATCTAACACGAAATGCGGAGCGCACTTTGTCCCAGTCTTGTCAGGATTTACCGCTGCGTCATCATTATGAATCACCTTCTTATGAAAGGCATCTTTCACGTATGGACTAGCATTCTCCAGGCCCCATAGTTTATCTCTATCACTCTCATTTTCAGTAAAAAGCAGCTCAGCATCGCCCTCATATTGGAAAAGAAAGTCCCCTAGCTTCTCATGAATAATTTCTACAGAACCATCCTTCTTAGCAGCCATACTCGGACGCTTAGGTGCATCTTTCTGCCCCCAGCTCCAAGTATTTCTCAGAAGTAACGTAGGCAAGATGTGAAGCGTCGCAGCCTCAGGTCCACGGTTCGCACAGGTAAGGCGAATACAGATATCCTCAGGAGTGTTCTTTGCATACTCAGCAGTGACATCGAAGTAGCGGTCCTCATCAAACACACCAAGATCCGCCAACTCAACCTCCGGCTTATCCAGTCCCTGCTCCCGGTTTCTATCCACCAGATCCCTATACGGATACTTACTCTGCGGATATTTATACAGAGCCTTCGCGTAGGAGTGCGTGGGTGTAGAATCTAGATAATAATAATTCTCTTTCACGTCCTCACCGTGATTTCCCTCAGGTCCCGTGAGACCGAACAAACGCTCCTTTAAAATACTATCCTCCCCATTCCAAAGCGCCAGACTAAAACACAAACGACACTGCCTGTCAGAAAACCCAAGCAGCCCATCTTCACCCCAGCGGTAGGCTCGGCGGCGTGCTTGATCATGTGGAAATGACCCCCAGCTATCACCCTGCTCAGAGTAATCCTCTCGCACAGTCGCCCACTGCCTCTCACTAAGATAAGGCCCCCAGCGCTTCCACTGCTTCTCCCTGAGTCGGTCTTCCTTTAAACGTAGTTCTTCGGTATTCATTAGGTAAAAAAATTTGATTATTCGCTGCCGCCGTTAGAACCCTTCACCACGAGAAACTCAAGCAAAACTCGCTACTATTACCATCTAAAAACATTCATCAAGATTCCACCTGTAAAAAACCCTCAACATCCACTGAGCCTTCGATGATTTTTTCTAGAGTGTTCGGGACATAAATAATGTCTTCTTCTCCATTTTCATCCACTCGGTATCCAGGAAGCACCCTACCGTAGGCGGACTCCTTCCATCCCGCTTGGAACTGATTCGTAGCAGTCACTGCTATAGGATGCGGCATAGACATCGCCACCACCCGATTACCAGCCACTCTCATAGGATAGATCCGCTCAGATGCAGCCTCTCCATTTACTGAATAAATAGAAACATCACTTAGCCCCGCAGAGTCTAACAGACCACGTAGCTTATCACCACCGAAGTAGTTTTTTATCTCATACTCTCGATGCCATTTTTTCACTTCATCAGCAGATGTATTCTCATCCACTAGCACTACTCCATATTTCCCTACGCGTGGTAAAATAACTGCTAATACATGTGCCACTTCGCCTAGTTCATCCAGACGAAGCACAATAGTATCATTCTTTCGCAGGGCGTGTATTTCAGAGATCTGCAGCGCATTATAAACAAGACCATGGACTTTTCCCTCATCCATATTTTCCACCTCAGAGGTAAGTTTTTCGATCCCCCCTCTGCCGCCTTCTTTTATCTTCACGCGGCCACCACAGGCAGACTTCATTGGCTTTTGCAGCACATCTCTATGTGAAAATGACTCCTCACTAAGCTGAGTTAATTTCTCTCTCACAGCCACTGCCGTAGCCTCCCTCGGCTGCATAGGCTCACCCCATGCCACAGTCACTCCATACTTGAGTCTGTAGGGCCACTTGTAGATAAATTTCCCGCGCTCGAAGGAGAAAATAGACCCCCACAGACCATCCATATAAACCGGAACAACTGGACACTTTGCCTTGCGTGCTATCATTTCAAATCCCCGCTTAAGCTCATTCATACACCCTGATCTAGTGAGCTGACCTTCTGGGAAGATGCACACCACTCCACCCTCCGCCACAGCATCTGCTGCCTTCTGGATCGCTTCTTTCGCACGCTTCTGGGAGATAGGAACAGTGTCGAAAAATTTAATAAAAAAGCGCACTAGCCCCGCCTTCTTAAAATAAGAATCATACATCAGGAAACGGATCGGTCGCTTGCTAGATGCAGTGAGGATAAACGCATCTAGATAAGTCACATGATTAGGCACGATGAGCACCCCACCCTCTGCCGGCATACGCTCAGCGTGGAGCACCTTCTGACTATAGAAAATACGCAAAAACGTAAGCACCGTGAATCTAACAAAATGCTGAGGCAAGATGCGCGTAGCATAGATAGTCACTGCCAGACAGAGCAGCGCAATAATGATAAATTGTTGGTTAATGCTGACTCCAGATTTTAGCAATATTGTGAATAATCCTATCGCACCCGCACCCGCAACGCAGTCTAACAGATTTGATCCTGCGATGACTTTTCCGCGTTTCGCTTCTGAGCATTGATCCTGGAGATAAGCATTGAGAGGGACTAAAAAGATAGCCGCTCCGAAACCAGTGAAGCCAATCCAGATTTTAAACCACACACCATCAGTCTCAACAATAGATAAAGCAATACTACCCGCGACCATCAGAACACCTCCGATAGGCACTAGACCCAGCTCAATAGATCTACGGCTACTAAAAGAAGCAACAGCACCACCTAAAATCATCCCCCCACTAGCTGCCGCCATGAGATATGCCAGCTCAGTCCCCATGCCGCTTGAAGCACTAGCTACGCCAGAGCCAAGCTTTGCCGCCTCAGTTATCTCATTAGCTACCTGGATCGCCGCTATATTGATGAAGCCTCCGATGAACCAAAAGAAAGCAATAGCCAGTGCACTAAGACGTATCTTAGAGTCCCCTAATAGATCTTTCATCTGCCCGAAATGCTCCCAGATAATACTCGTTTTAAATGGTCTCCTACTAGGTGATGGATACACCTTCAGCGTATGAGAGACTAGATAGGCGGGGATAGAAAAGGCAAAAAGTAGCAATATCGGCCAGCGCGCAGCTTCCCATGGGGAGGTAGCCTCAGCCATTCTGCTATCGAACCAAAATCCGCTAAGAATCTGACCTACACAAATAGCTAGCACCGAGCTAAGCTCTAACACACCACTAGCGAACCCGAGCTTCTCACTACCCATCATTTCTTTGACGATGCCTTTCTTGGCAGGACTAAGGATAGTGGACTGCAGCGCAAGTAGCCCAAACCCCACTATCCCAAGAGTGAAATTTTCAATTGTTATCGCCCACAAAATCAGAGCCAACACACACACCTGCATCAGTGCACCAGCTCTGAGGATGCGGGTCTTGCTGAAGCGATCTGAGACCCAGCCAGCCATAGGAGCGAGCAATATAAAAGGTGCTAAAATCAACCCTCCAAAGGCCAGTGGAACCCATGCGCTCGATGTGGAGCTAGCAGATGACAATGCTTCTGCAGTCATACTTCCCGCATGCTCAGCTCTGAATGCAGCATTAAGAATGAACACACCTAAAACAGTAAGCATCGTCTGAGCTGCCTTATCATTAAAGGCATTTTGAGCTGCGAGCACGACCATCGTCCAGAATGATCTGGTGTCTGCTGCATCCACTTTTTTCTCCTCAGATATTACTATTTCATCTCCTGACATGCGCCACACTAGGCAGAATTCACAAATCATTCAAATTGATAGCATGCACAGAAACATCGTTTAAAATGATGATTATTCACTAAAATACGCTCCCCGTGATGATTGCTTGATCTCAGAGTATTTTTCATCATAGAGTAAGGCAATCTATTTAAAACAACTACCCACATGGCTATCAAAATCATCCTAGGCGCAATAGGCGCTGTCATCGCTTATTACCTCATTCAAGCATACACAGATCCTTCAGATGAGGGGGTTTTCGCACGCTTATTCGCTACGATAATAGCGGGGATATTCGCAGGATTCCTCGCTGTTTGCTATATCCTTCCAGCACTCTCCCACAAGGCGTCTCAATCAATGTATGCTGACTCAAATTCCAAAGTAGAAAAAGACCTACTACATGATGCACGAGCATTTGTCGCTCAGGGAGACTATCAAAATGCAGTGGTAGAATACAGAAAAGCTCTCATCAAAGATCCATCAGATAGGCTCGCCTGGACTGACATGGCTAAACTCTATGCTGAGAAACTAGACCAGCCACAACTCGCCGCAGCTTCTCTCCAGGAAGCCTTTGATGAGCATGAGTGGCAAGAAGAAGATGGCGCATTCTTGCTCTTCCGTACTTCCGAATGGCAGCTCGATGACTGTAATGACCAAGAAGCAGGAGCCGCAACTCTAGCAAAGGTCATAGAGGCTTACCCTCAGACACGCCACAGCGCTAATGCCATGCAGCAACTCCGTCAGCTAGGAGACGAGGTGGATGTTGATTCGGTGTAGGCCCACCGTCCATCCGTCCTATGCCGAATAAGTTTAAAACATGGCTACTCAGACAGCCACTCCTCCTCCCTATTGCTGCCTTAGCATTGGCTATTTTATCAGTTGACCGTTCATCTGTATTTGCGTGGCTTTCATTAACTCTAGTCGTAGTAATTGCTACTCTCACCTCTCGTAAGGTTCTCGTCCTGTCAGTTGTCGCCGCCTCTCTGGGTGCCAGCCTTCATTATTTCACGCTGAAATCACAGCGAGAGGCAAAGGATCTAGTAAATCAAGAAGTCGATGTATTTGGCGTCATCGATAGTCCGCCACGAACCTCTGCTAAATATCCCACTGAAGCCATAGTAAACATTATCCGAGGTCCAGATGAAGTCCAAGGAGAAAGAATACTAGCCTACATCCCGGAGGAATACCACGTGAATGAAGGTAGCATAGGTGAGAAAATCTGGCTCCGAGGCACCATAAAAATCCCCAGACCTCCTAGCAATCCACGCGTTTTTAATAAACAAGAATTCCTCCATAGAAAGGGAGTCTCAGTCTCGCTAAGAGCCAAAAATGCTGACACCAAACATGAGATCGCTGCGACTCATCAGCTCCATTCATTTGCTGAGAACTCTCGCCAATGGACCCGCAAAAAACTTACCTCTGGTATCGAAGGAACTGACGCAGCAAAGATTATTCTCGCCATGTTTCTGGGTGAAAAACCTGAGAGCGGTGGCGAGATCATGGATGACTTCAGACACAGCGGAACCATCCACGTTTTTGCAGTGAGTGGACTACACGTTATGATGATAGGTCTCATTTTCTCCATCCTCTTAAAGCTATGCCGATGCCCATCCCATATCTGGATTCCCATAGTCATCGCTATTATGTTTTTCTACGCGATCGTCACCGGTATGAGACCGCCCGCGATGCGTGCTAGCATTATGGGCGCCATCGTTCTAATAGCCATCCTCTTACTACGTCAGCCCTCACTGCCAAACTGCCTGTGGCTTAGCGGAATCATTGCCCTCCTATGGAACACTCACAGCCTGTTCCTCCCCGGGTTCCAGCTCTCCTATGCGGTGCTTATAGCAATAGCGTTCACTGGAAACTGGTGGATGAATCGCTATGCATGGATCAACTACATCGATCCGTTTTTTCCCAATATCCTACTCTCTAAAAAGCAAAAAATCTGGCTACACATGCGACAAAAATCCTCAGAAACTCTAGCTGTATCTACCAGCGCTTGGTTCGGGTCATCGCTCCTCATCTGGCTGTATTTCGGCCTCATCACGCCCATCTCCATCGTCGCTAGTCTGCCGCTTATGTTCATCGTGCTCCTTCTGTTAGGCACCTGCTGTCTCTCACTAACGGTGGGATTCATTTCTCCTGCTCTAGGAACATCTATCAATCAAATCAATGCCCACACAGCCAATGCAGCACATGGGATCTCGCGTTTTTTCTCATCCATCCCTAACACCAGATACCAAGCCCAGCCATGGTCCACTGGCGAGCGAGTTGTTATTTACCAAATTACAAAAGGTGGCGGAGCAGCCTATCTATCACTAGGTGGTGGCATCCTGTTAGACGCGGGAAACAAGTCACAGTTTCAAAGAGAAATTATGCCCAGTCTGAGTAAGAACGGTGCAAGGGTAGACACCCTCATCGCATCCCATCCTGACATCAACCACATCCAAGGGCTCACCGCTGCACTCGCGGGATTCCCTATCAAACAGATCATCATACCTCATGGAAACGTTAGAAGCTCATCCTATACTGAGCTTATTCGTAGCGCTCATCAGAAAGGAATCAATATCATCAGCTCTTCGGAAACCACTTTCCCTGTCTCTAATGGCATCAGCCTAGAGCTCGTCTATGCCCCACCAGAAGACCAGCCCCTAGCAGATGACCGCTCTCTCATCTTCATGCTACACTGGCACGGCAAGCGTATTTTATTTCTAAATGACAGCGGTCACCATCTCACTCACTGGCTAAGAAACCGAGAAGAGATTGAAAAACTTACCCCTGATGTACTCGTCTTAGGTAAGCATCATCTCGATGGATCGCTCCATCCAGATATCATCAGTCTACTCGCTCCGAAAGTCATCATCGCCACCCAGACTTACTTCCCACCTGAGCAATCCCGCTCAAAAAAATGGGTTCATTTCATCAAAACCCAAGGAATCCTACTCTACCTATTAGATGAATCTGGTGCCATCACGATCACTCAGGAGGAAGAGGCACTTCAGTTTGAAACCACGCTTACACCGGAGAATAAGCCATAGTGGTCTAGCGCTATAAATCACATAATCTAAAAGTTGAGCGTAGCTTCTAAACAATTACGATATAACCATTTTCCATCATTAGTTAACCTACCTCAAATACTCTCTAGTTAATCTATTACTGGAGAAAAACATGAACTAGTTGATGAGCTCCTAGATCTCCTCAGTGAAGACACCATTGTCATCGCAATAGGAGTCTTCGGACTCGCGTGGATTTTGGTGAATGTTAAATTTCACTAGTAAGATCCAAGATCACTCCTATCATAGCGACATGGATGACCTCTTCTCACTTGCTAACTCAGATGCCAGCGCAAATGATGAGTCCAGAATCAAGGAACTCACAGACCAGCTAAACCATCACTCTAAGCTCTACTACCAAGAAGCCGCACCAGAAATCTCTGATGCAGAGTTCGATGGACTCCTAGATGAGCTGAAGAAACTAGAAGGAAAGCACCCTACACTCATCGCACCAGACTCCCCTACCCAGCGCGTGGGTGGCGCACCGCTAGATGATTTCGAGCAGCGTAAGCACTTGCTTCCCATGCTCTCCATTGAGGACATACACGAGCTGAAGGATGATGAGCTAGAAATTCTAAAAGAGACCACACCAGAAGCCACGCGCTCTCACAATCTGACCCATTGGTTCGAGAGATTTCACCGTAGCTTAGGTCACAAGGAAGTAGCACTCACCGTTGAGCCAAAGATCGATGGCGTTGCAGTTTCCGTAGTTTATAAGAATGGGCTGCTAGACTATGCCGTCACTCGCGGCGATGGAAATACTGGCGATGACATCACCCAGAACATCAAAACCATAAAGAGCATCCCTCTCCGTCTGCCTGACTCAGCACCAGATTTATTTGAGGTTCGAGGTGAGGTATTCATGCCCAATGCCGCCTTTGACAAACTGAACCAACAACGAGATGAGGATGGTGAGCAAGCCTTCGTCAACCCGAGAAACGCAACCGCAGGCACGCTCAAGCAGCTCGACTCAAAGCTCGTAGCCGCCCGCCCGCTCGACTGCATTTTTCACTCCTACGGCATGGTCGAGGACCCCCCTTATGACACGCTAGAAAAGTTTCAAACCACGCTCAAAGAATTCGGATTCCCCTCCACCCATTGGTTTAAGACACCATCTAGCATGGATGATCTGATGCACTGCATCGTGCAGCTAGACCAAGACAGACACAGCTTCCCCTACGCCACAGATGGAGCCGTGATCAAGGTCAATGACCTAAGGCTCCACACCCAGCTCGGAGCCACCTCTAAGTTCCCTAAGTGGGCATGCGCTTATAAATTCCGCCCAGAGCAAATGGAAACCATCCTACGCGACATCACCATCCAGGTAGGCCGCACTGGAGTGCTCACCCCAGTTGCAGAGCTAGACCCCGTCTTCGTCTCTGGCACCACAGTCTCACGCGCCACGCTGCACAATGAAGATGAAATCCAGCGTAAGGACATCCGCCTTGGCGACACCGTGGTCATCGAAAAAGCAGGTGAAATCATCCCTTCAGTCGTCAAGGTCATCAAAGAAAAACGCCCCTCTAACAGCACTCCGTTTAACTTCTACGAGTATGTAGGAGGAAAGTGCCCATCCTGCTCAGCACCCATCTCCAAAGAAGAAGGATTCGCAGCCTGGAAATGCACCAACTTCACCTGCCCAGCACAAGCCGTCACCAAGATCACTCACTTCGCCAGCAGAAAGGCGCTAGACGTCGATGGCCTAGGCGAATCCGTCGCCATCAAGCTCGTGGAACACAAGCTTGTGCAAACTCCGTTAGACCTATTCGGTCTCAGCCATGAGACCCTCGCAGATCTCCAGCTAGACCCCGCTAAAAAATCTGATGGTACCGAGTCCAAACACAGACGATTCGGGGAAAAGCGCGCGCAGACACTCATCGACTCATTACAAAACGCGAAAAACAATCAGCCCCTCGAAAAATGGGTCTACTCCATGGGCATCCCTCAGGTAGGAGAATCCGCATCACGAGAGCTCTCCAGACTTCACCAAACCATCGATGAAATTTCCAACTCAGACATCCTCACCCGTATCGCAGACATCGCAAGACTAGAGCAGGAGCAGCGGGAAATATCACCAAGGAATAAATCAAACCCACCCAAGACAGAGACCGAAAAAGACACGCGCCAGAACCGCTACAACGATCTAAAAATAGAAATTTCTGAACTGCGCGACTCACTAGAAGAATACCAGATAAACTCCGAGCTAGGACCAGCAGCAGCACAGAAAGCCATCGACTTCTTCAACTCAGAAGCGGGACACCTCACACTCACAACCCTGAAAAAAATAGGCATTAATCCAGTAGCTGAAAACTACGCGCCCATCCCTGCTGAGCAAGAAACTATTGACTCCCCCATAGCCGGAAAGACCTTCGTCATCACCGGCACACTCAGCCAACCTAGACCTGCATTTAAAAAAATAATCGAAGATCTAGGGGGCAAAGTCAGCGGCTCCATTTCCAAGAACACCCACTACCTACTCTGTGGAGAAAAAGGCGGTTCCAAGCGAGATAAAGCAGAAAAACTAGGCGTCCCTATCTTAGATGAAGCCGCGTTTAATGAACTGCTCTAATCTTCTTTCTCATCTCTATACCCCATCACAAAATAAACCAGACACAGGAACACCGCTATCGTTAGCACCCACCAGAATAGCGGCCATGCTGACCAGCCTGTGTTTTGTAGTTTACCATCTGCAGTGTTTTTGTAGAGCTGGCCTACTGCGAGCGGGCCAATGACCCCGCCTATGGATGCCATGAGTGCCATGAGAGCTTGAGCTTGAGCACGCATCTCATTCGGCACCTGCCTGTCCACGAACATTTGTCCCGTGATAGAAAAGAACGTGTAGATAAATCCGTGCAGCGCCACGCCTAGCCACATCAGCGCGAGCATTTCATGCACACCTGCTAGGGCGAAGAGAGCAAATCTCATCACCCCTAAAATCATCGCTAAGGTCACCAGCCATTTTAATTTAGCCCGCACTCCCATGTAGCTCATCAGCAACATCGCACCTATCTCGGTCATCTGCCCGAGCGTCATCTGTGAGGATGGACCAGGCAGCCAAGACTGCACACAAATGGCAAAACTGCTCTTATCCACCTCTGCTAACTCCATCAGCAGCTTAGGTGCGTAAAGGTAGAATGAGGCGAGTGGGATAGTGAATAACAACGTTGTGATGAAATATACTTTAAGCTTTTTATTCTCTAACAAGCCTAACGCGCTAAGACCTAATTTTTCTCTCAATGTAGGCTTCTCCTTACTGATCGCTGGCGGTGTTCTCGGAAGCATAAATGCCGCTAAACCTATCAACACCCTTACCCATCCTGCCATTTTACCAGTAGTCGCAGAGGCATCCATTGCTAGCCAGCTCACCAGCATCCCAGCAGCGATCCAGCCCACTGTGCCCCAGATCCTAAACAGTGGAAAATCTCTCTCCGCATTCCGTGAATGCACCAGTGCCACCTTCGTGAGCAGTATCCACATCGGTGCCCCTATAAAGGCATTACACGCTTGGAAAAACAGATACCACCACGGGCTCCAGCCCCACTCCAAACTCGAAAAAGATAACCATAAAAACACCGCTCCTGTGATAGAAAGCACCCCTAACATATTCTGAGCCTGATACTTTCTGTCCGCCAGTGATGCGAACATGAGCGTGGATAGAATCGCCATCGCAGGACCAATAGCTGTGGTGTAATCAATCACCCATATAGCATCATACGCATCGAGAATATTGATCGCCGCAGGTGCCCACAGGCCCGGTGCCACTGACAGCAAGAAGAACACCACCCCGATCCAGATATTGCGGGGAATGAATGAACTACTAGGAGCTGTGAGTGATGAGGCCAAAATTTACGTGTAATTTATGAATGGGCTTTTGCCTACTATCCTCTAAACTAACAAGCATAATCCCATGTCCGAGCCACTATCATTCATCAATCAACCTTGCCCACACTTGCCGGAGATCTCTGATCCCCTCCCCATCACTCACACCAGAGAGCATAGGGAAGCATGCGGCCCAGACTATTCCCAAGCCTGCCTAGAACTAGCCCAGTCACTATGGCAATCTGGCTCACCCGCCCAAGCCATCCTTCAGCTAGATAAATCCTTCATGGCTCGTACAACAAATAACTTACCTCTAGCTTACCAAGCCATCCTCTGGATTACCCAAAACTCACCCCCTAACCAATTCCTAGGCAACCCCGTCCGCCACTTCCAGCACCTGGCTAGCCGGATGAACATGCAGCAGCCGAATGCAAAGCTAAGGATCTGGCGAGCATGGGCATGCCTCCATCTTACGGAGAAATTTTCTACCATCACACATCCCAGAGACGAAGATCAGATTAGAAAAGAAGATCTTACCATCCCTAGCATCCAGCAAGTGCTAGATAAAATGACTACTCACGCTGAAGCGGAAGAACATCAGCTGTTAGAGCAATTTTTCAATTAGCAGTAAAATTTATCTTATTGAAGAGAAGTCTATAGCTGGTTAGATAAAGAGCGTTGAAAACGGTCGAACATGAAGGTGACAGCTGGGCAATTTGTCCAGACTGCCAGGGGCAAGGAAGGCGGAGCAGGAGCCTTACTAAGAGAGTGCGCCTTCGTTACCAGAAGGCCTTGGTAGAATATGAGAGACTCAAAGCTCAAGGCACGGGAAAAGGCACTGTTCCTATGCGGCCAAAACGGCACCTCGATTTATGTAATGACTGCGGTGGATCCGGGCTAGTCCATTCTGAGAGCCCGCCTATAGTGGATAATGATAATTTCCCCCATATAGCCATCATCGGCGGTGGGATAGGTGGAGTCGCTTTGGCGGTGGCTTGCCTGCACCGTGGGATTCCCTTTACTCTTTATGAACGCGATAACAGCTTCGATGAACGCTCTCAGGGCTACGGATTAACTCTACAGCAAGCAAGTAACGCGATCCGCGGAGTAGGCATCGTTTCGTTAGATGAAGGAATCGTTTCTACTAGGCATGTGGTGCATACTACTGACGGGAAAATAATCGGTGAGTGGGGCATCAGGAAATGGCTGCCGGAAGAAAAACAAACTCCACCAAAACGAACCAATATTCACATCGCAAGACAAGCACTACGCTCAGCTTTACTTGAGCAGCTAGGTAGTGACGAACACATGAAGTGGGGTCAT
>CALFBV010000203.1 GCA_937951395.1 uncultured Rubritalea sp. | reverse complement strand
TGGATATGTCTGTAGTGTTCTGATGATGCTACTGGGTGGCTGGATGTTATCTACAGGTAAGAAGTCATTTGATTTCAAACCTATGACTCACCGTAGATTGAAGCGATTTAGGTCGATAGGTCGAGGCTACTGGGCTCTGATTATCTTACTGGCATTGATGTTGTTTGCCTGTCTAGATCAGCTGGTGGTAGGAAAGCGTGCATTGGTGGTGAAGTATGAGGGGAAGTGGCATTTTCCTGCACTGAAGCAAGCTGGATATAAGAATCAAGACTTTGGGATCACTGGTGATACAGCCTTGTCTGAAGTGAGTTATCGAGACTTAAAAAAGCAATTTTCAAGCCAAGACGGGAACTGGGTGATTATGCCTCTGGTGCCCTATGACCCTACTGGTGATATGATCACTGCTATCACTAAGGATGTGGAGCTTAAAGATGGTCTGGCATATAATACTTTAACGAACAAACTCTATAGCGGTCAGGCTGCGACACTCTACTTTGATGGTGACCCTAATGCGGTGCATGTGCGCTATAATTACCGTAAAGGGAAACGTTCTGGTGAAGCTACTGGTAAGAATCTGAAGCGTAAGACTGTCTATAAAGCGGTCTATAAAGATGGAGAACTCGTCTCCGAATTATATACAGGTGAAGGTTCTAAGGAGACATTCCTCAATAAAGAGAATACAGGCTTACGACGTGTGTTCTATAATCCAAGCCCATCGAGTTGGAAAGATCGGCATTTGTTAGGGACTGATTCTAAAGGTAACGATATATTCGCCTATCTCTATGGAGGTCTGCAGGTGAACCTTAAAGCTGCTATTATTTATATTCCTATAGTCTATACACTAGGGATCAGCATTGGCTTGATCATGGGATTTTATGGCGGTAATACGGATATTGTTATTCAGAGGGTGATTGAAATTTTCTCTAATATCCCATTCTTGTTTATCATCCTCATCCTTAGTGGTTTGGTGCCAGATGAATTTAAAGGTTTAGGCATGATTTTATCTATTTTAACCGTCTTTGGCTGGATGGGTCTTACTTATTTGATGAGGACTGCAGCTCTGAAAGAGAAAGCACGAGATTACGTGGCTGCGGCTCGGGTGATGGGGGCCTCTACTCCAAGAATTCTGTTTAAGCACATTTTGCCGAACTCTGTGGCGATCTTAGTGACTGTGATTCCCTTTAGTATATCGGCCATTGTCTTGTCATTGACTTCCTTAGACTATCTTGGCTTTGGTCTGCCTCCTCGCTATGCTACATGGGGGAGTCTACTTCAAGACGGTTTGGCTAATCCATCTTCACCATGGATCGTAGGTTCGGCATTCTTTATGCTGGTGTTAGTGCTGGTATTGGTGACCTTTGTCGGGGAGGCTGTGAGAGAGGCTTTTGATCCTAAAAAATTCACTACTTCTCGATACTGCTACGAGAATATTTTATGATGAAACATTTATACAGAATGAAAAAGGTCGTGTTCTATGCAGCGTTATGCCTATTGTTTGTGGGCTGTAAATCTTCTGAAAATACAGCTAAAGCTACGCTGTATGATTTGGAATCATTTATCGAAAACTATAATACTGAGATCAATAACTATGTGGATAGTGAGATCACTAAACTGAAGACGAAGTCTGAGGAATTAAGTAAAAAGCTAGCACCATTGGTCTTGGATGAGCTAGCTCTAACAGAAAAACAGCAAGGTGACCTGCGTAAGCTGCAACGAGAGGTATTAGCGAACGAACGTGAGCTTAATAAATTTGAATTCCGTAAGAGCTTAGGAGGTTATTTTACATTTAAAAGACCGGAAGAAATACCTGCAGATCTAATCTGGCAGACTGGTATGGATGAACCTGAAATAGGTGACTCCAGAGCGAAAAAAGGAGGGACTTTTAATTATTTTATTAATGATTTTCCAAAGACTTTGAGAGTGAGTGGACCGCTTACGAATGGGTATTTCAGAAGTTATGTCTATGATGATATCGATATTTCCTTACTAGGGATTCACCCTGTGACTGGGAAGCCATTTCCTGGTATAGCTAATGAATGGGCACTGAGCAAAGATGAGAGAACTGTCTACTACAAGATAAATCCTAAGGCTACCTACTCTGATGGTGAGCCGATTCTTGCGAAAGACTTCATGGCAAATGTCTACGTGAGAGCTTCTGACAATGTATTCCACCCTTACTATAAGCAATATTTCAAAACTCATTTTGCGAATATGACAGTTTATGATGAGCGAACTCTTTCTATTACTCTCCCTGAGAAAAAGCCGGATATGTACTATTCTACACAGACTTTACCTGCTTCGCCTAAATTTTATGCTGAGTATGGACCAGATTATAAAGAGCGTTATCAATGGAGAGTGCCACCTACGACTGGAGCATTTACTGTCTATCCTGAAGATATAAAGAAGGGACGCTCTATCACACTCTCTAGGGTCAAAGACTGGTGGGCAAAGGATAGTAAGTATTATCGTTATCGCTTTAATGTAGATAAGATTCGCTATTTAGTGATACGTGACACGTCTAAGAGTTTTGAACTCTTTAAGATTGGAGAGGTCGATGCTTTCTGGATCCATTCCCCCCGTTATTGGTATGATAAGACTGCGATCGATCCAGTTTTTGACGGCTACATAGAGAAGAAAAAGTTTATCAGAACTTGGCCAATTATACCATGGGGGATTTATTTGAATGTGGATGAGGGTATTCTGAAAGACAGAAATGTCAGATTAGGACTACAGCATGCAATGAATTTTCAGAAGGTGAATGATCAGATGTTTCGTGGTGATTACGTTCGGATTAATCAATTTAGTGATGGGTTTGGCAGATTCACTGACCCGTCTATCAAAGCGAGAAAGTACAATCCGAAGATAGCGAGAGAATACTTTGCTAAAGCTGGATTCACCTCAGAGGGGGATGATAGAATATTACGAAATGCTGAGGGTGAAACATTGTCTCTGAGCTGCACTATCCGCCAAGAACCTGGACGCATTCAGATGCTCACTATATTACAACCTGGGGCGCTAGACTGTGGTGTAGAGCTCAAGATCGACGCCGCTGAAGCGAATGTAGCCTTTGCTAAGACATCTGAAAAAAGGCATGAATCGACATTCAGCGCATGGGGAGTTCTTCCGCCAACACCTAAGTACAGGCAGTTTTTCCATTCTGAGTCAGCATTTGATGAGTCGGGTGGTAGGAATACAAACTCTAACAATATGAATGTATTCTCAGATGAGCAGATGGATGTTTTTGCTGATGGAGTGAGAAATGCGCGGACCTATGAAGAGCTAGAAAAAGCTGCCCATGGAGCACAAAAAATCATCCATGATGAGGCCATATTTATTCCAGGTGTGGATAGAAATTATACTGCTCTAGGGCACTGGCGTTGGATGAAATGGCCAGATAGTGAGACGACTAAGTTTAGCTATTCTACAATCTATGAACCTCTAGAGACTCATCTTTACTGGATCGATGAAGACCTCAAGAAGGAGACTCTGAAAGCAAGGAGGGAAGGTAAAACCTTCCCAGAAGTCGAGCAGGTCATCAAAGGATTACCTAATAAATAACTAACCGATAAGAACGTGTCTGAAGACGTATTAACTATAAAGAATTTACAAACTGCTTTCGATACCGATAGCGGACGGCTCACTGCGGTGGATGGAGTTTCATTCACTGTGCCTGCTGGTAAGACAGTAGGTATCGTAGGAGAGTCTGGCTGTGGTAAGTCGGTGACGGCTATGTCTATCGTGCAGCTCCTGCCTCAGCCTGCTGGGGTGATCACTGGCGGTGAAGTGATATTTAAAGGAAAAAACCTCATAGGAGCAGATGATGAGACTCTCTATAGTATTCGTGGAAATGAGATTGGCGTCATTTTCCAAGAGCCTATGACTTCGCTTAATCCTGTGCATAGGATCGGCAAACAATTAAGCGAGTCATTGATCCTGCATAAGGGCCTTTCTAAGAAGGATGCTTGGAAGGAGTCGATTGAGTTATTAGATATGGTAGGCATTCCGTCGCCAGAAATACGTGCTTCAGAGTACCCGCACCAGCTTTCTGGTGGGATGAGGCAGCGTGTAGTTATAGCGATAGCATTGGCTTGCAAGCCGGATTTAATTATCGCAGATGAGCCTACTACAGCTCTAGATGTAACAGTGCAGGCGCAAATCCTAGACTTACTCAATAAACTACAGAAAGAAAATGGTAGCAGTGTGATATTGATTACTCACGACCTGGGGGTGATTGCGGAGACTTGTGATGAGGTGGTGGTGATGTATGCTGGCAGAGTGGTGGAGCAGGCTCCTGTGATTAATATTTTCAAAAATCCTCAGCACGCATACACAAAAGGACTACTAGCATCGATGACGAAGTTAGATACACCTCGTAAAAGCATATTACAAACTATCCCCAATATGGTGGCAGGGATTGCTGATTTTGTGTGTGGTTGTAGATTTTGTCAGAGAATGAAACGCGAGGGTGAGACTCTCAAAGTGAGACCAGAATTTAAAGAAGTAGCAACAGATCACTGGGTGGAAGCATGTCCAGAATGCACTGATCACGCTTAAATTAAGACAAGCATATGAATTTATTAGAAGTCAATGACCTAAAGATGCATTTCCCTATACACGGAGGCATCACTGCGCGCAAAATCGGTGCAGTAAAAGCTGTCGATGGAATCAGCCTGAGTATAAGAAAGGGAGAAACATTAGGGATTGTAGGTGAGTCTGGCTGCGGAAAGTCTACATTAGGAAAAGCAATTGTTAGGCTTACCAATCCTACTGCTGGATCTATTCACATCAATGGTAAGGATATCACACACATGTCTCAGGGGCAGTTGCGCCCGCTGAGAAAGCAATTTCAGATGATGTTTCAAGATCCAGCGGAGTCTCTGAATCCTAGAATGAGTGTGGGTGAGATTATCACTGAGCCCATGCTGATACAGAAGATTGGAAATCGAATTTCTAGGCGTGAGAGAGCTATTGAGCTGCTTGAGCGGGTTGGTATGCCAGCATCTGCAGTGGATAAATTTTCCTTTGAATTCTCTGGAGGTCAGAGACAGCGAATTGGTGTTGCAAGAGCGATTGCGCTCCAACCTGAGCTGTTAGTATTAGATGAGCCAGTATCTGCGCTAGATGTATCTGTACAATCTCAGGTGTTGAACTTGCTGATGGAGCTACAGGATGAGATGGGGATAGCTTACATGTTCATCGCGCATGATCTAGCAGTGGTAAAGCATATTTCAGATAACGTCGCTGTCATGTATCTAGGGAAACTCGTTGAAATGGCTGATGCAGACATTATTTATAAGAACCCTAAGCATGCCTATACCAAGGCTCTAATCTCCGCAATTCCGATACCTGACCCGACAGTGGAAAAAGAACGCGTGATTCTAGAGGGGGATGTTCCTTCTCCGATTAATCCACCAAAAGGTTCAGCTTTTGGTCACCGTATTAATCACCCGAACTATGCAGAGACAGAAGATCTTGACATGCCACTTGTGGAAATTAATCCAGGTCACTGGGTTGCTGCAGATCCATGCTGCCTGAGTGAGGAAGATTACGCGAAAGCACGTGCTCTAGTATAAAAGATGAGTGACAAAACTTTAACAGTAACCAGACTGGTTCGCCGTATGCGAAATCTGTTAGAGATTGAGCTAGGTGAACTCTGGGTGGAAGGCGAGGTTTCTAACCTTCGAAGGCAAGCCAGTGGACACATCTACTTCACTCTCAAAGACGTAGGCGCACAGGTTAGCTGTGTGTTGTTCAAAGGCAATGCGCGCCAAGCCAAAGTCCAGCTAGACAACGGCTTGCAGGTTAAGCTCTTTGGAGAAATTAGCGTTTACGAAGCCCGCGGCTCAGTCCAGCTTATCGTTAGAAAAGTAGAAGCAGCAGGCGAAGGTGAGCTCCAAGCTAAATTCGATCGCCTCAAAAACAAACTTAAGAAAGAGGGACTCTTTGATGAAGATCACAAACTTCCTATCCCCAAGTTCCCCAAAAAAGTAGGGCTCATCACCTCCGGAACGGGAGCAGCTCTGCAAGATATGCTCAATGTGCTAGCTCGTCGTGCCCCATGGGTGCAACCCATTCTCTATTCAGTAACAGTCCAGGGAAAAGGTGCTGAAAACGGTATAGCCCAGGCGATTAATGAGTGGTCAAAATGGGACGACAACGGAATGCCAGAAGTCGATGTGATTATCGTGGGGAGAGGCGGAGGGTCTCTCGAAGATCTTTGGAACTTTAACGAAGAAATAGTAGCCAGAGCCATCCACGATTGTGAAATTCCTATCGTCTCAGCAATCGGGCACGAGATAGATTTCACTATTGTAGACTTCGTAGCAGACATGCGTGCACCTACACCCAGTGCTGGTGCTGAGCTAGTAGTGCCAGATGGAGAAGCACTCTTTAACAGGCTCCAGCGAATGAACTCTACGATGAACCGTGCTGTAGCCACCGCCATTGAGAAGCACGATGCTATCCTAGGCGGCATGAGAAGGGGAGTTTTAACGAGATCGCCAGGCCGCATCCTCCGCGAGCCACTGCAGCGACTCATTCTGGCTCGCCGAGATCTCGATGACGGAGTGGAGCAAGCAGTAAAAACCAAATCTGACAACATCCACGAACTACTCTACCGCATCACTGCCCAGCGGCCTGAAGCCGTTCTAGGTCGCAGATTTGACAAGCTAGTTCATCTCAAGCAAAAACTTATCTCTGCTGCGGTAGAAAAAGTAAATCAACACGGTAGTCACATAGCCGAACTCTCTTCCATGCTCCGCACCTTGGGTCCTGAAAGTGTTTTCTCCCGTGGCTTCTCAATCACACTAGACGAAAAAGGAACTATCATTAAAGACGCCAAAGATCTAAAACCAGGAGACACTTTAACTACAAAATTCCACGTAGGTAGAGCCACGAGCGAGGTCGTAGACTAGTGTTGTCACTTAAGCCCATTGTTGAACATTTGTGGCCAAAAAAAATCTCTGTAAAGTATCATCTAGATTTTACTTCCACTATCATCACTCAAAGGTCATAGTCCCGACATGATACGTATCTTATCA
>CALFBV010000202.1 GCA_937951395.1 uncultured Rubritalea sp. | reverse complement strand
TGGATAATTGGTTCCTCCACCCGATTACTGGTTGGATAAGCTTTATCGTGATCATGCTGACTGTATTTTGGTCAATTTTTGCCTTGTCTGAGGCTCCGATGGGAATGGTGGAAAATGCGTTTAGTGCTATTGGGGACTGGGTGAACGGGATAATGCCGGAAGGGGATTTGAGGAGTTTGATCGTGGATGGAGTGATTGCTGGACTTGGTGGAACGGTGATCTTTTTACCGCAAATTATGATACTATTTTTCTTCATCGGCCTGATGGAGACGACTGGCTACATGAGCCGTGCTGCCTACTTGATGGATGGCGTGATGACTAAAGTTGGCTTGAGTGGAAGAGCATTTCTTCCACTGCTCAGTTCGCATGCTTGTGCGATCCCTGGGATCATGGCGACACGGACTATCCCAAGTGCTAGGGAGAGATTTATCACCATCTTGATCGCGCCATGGATGAGCTGTGCCGCGAGGATTCCAGTTTACACCACATTGATTTTATTACTGCTTCCAGGGGTGAGTTTTTTAAATAAAGCATTGATGATGTTAGGGATTTATTCGGTGGGAATCATCACCGCGTTCATTGCTGCGAGAATTCTCCGAACGCGCATCCCTGCAGATAAAGAAGCTAGCCATTTCCTGTTAGAGCTGCCTTGTTATAGAGCCCCTCAGCTTGGTTATTTAATACGGCAGGTAGCATCTAGGGCGTGGGCATTTTTGAAGCGCGCTGGAACAGTGATTCTAGGGCTGACAATTCTACTTTGGGCGTTGCAAACTTACCCTAAGCCGGCGGAAGGAAGTCCTGCCGCTGGGGACGGTGCGCTTGCGCTAGAGGAGTCATACATGGGTATGGCGGGGAAGGCGATAGAGCCTGTGGTGAAGCCGCTCGGATACGATTGGCGCATGGGCACAGCAGTGATCGCATCGTTCGCTGCGCGTGAGGTTTTCGTAAGTAATCTGATGATCACCTACTCCATCGAGGAAGACGATGATGAAGACGCGATGGGGCAGAGCCTGCGTGATAAATTAGCCGCATCTACATGGCCAGATACTGGCGAGAAGATCTACACTCCATTGACTATCCTGAGTCTACTCATATTCTTCATCTACGCGCTCCAATGTTTACCAACAACGGTGGTAGTAATGCGCGAACTAAATTCTAAGAAATGGGCGATTTGCCAGCTAGTAGGAATGAGTGCCTTTGCATACGTAGCAGCACTGAGCGTGTTCCAAATCGGTAAGCTGTTAGGCTTCCAATAACCGAACAATGAATGACCTACAAACTATCGCAGCTCTGGGTATAGTCGCTCTAACAGTTCTCATTTTCAGCTATAAAGTGCTGAAGAGAAAGAAAGGTTCCTGCGGGGGAGGCTGCTCGTGTGCTGTGAAGCCTAAGATGAAAGAATAATTCTAGTTTGAGGTCATTGATGGCTTCACATATTATTACTTGAGAGCTTTCATTTCTTCTTGGGCGGCTACCACTTGTGCAGCTAATTTCTTAGCCCGTTATTGGCTCGCTTCGTTAAGTTTGTCTAGCGGGAAAGTGGTAGGCTTACTCTTTCCAGCTATGGCAAGCGTGATGTCATCTCCTGCAAGCGCAGTGTGGCTAATTAATATGGAAAGTAAAACGAGTGATTTCATAATATATCATCAATAGATCATTCGATGTAATTAATTCATCGTAAAAGGATAAGGGTTTAATGCGTTACTACAGATTCCATCGTAGGGATGGCTTCTAATAGCTTCTTGGTGTAATCGTGTTCTGGGTGATTGAATAGCTGCTCGGACTCACCGTATTCTACTATTTTTCCTTTATACATCACGGCGATGTTGTCTGCTAGGTAACGCACTACTGAGAGATCATGTGAGATGAAGATCATGGTGAGGTCTAGTTCATCGCGGAGCTTGAGTAGAAGGTTCAGGATCTGTGATTGAATGGACACGTCTAGAGCAGATACAGGTTCGTCTGCGATGATGAGCTTAGGCTTTGGTGCAAGAGCTCTGGCGATGGCGATACGCTGACGCTGACCACCGGAAAATTCATGCGGATATTTCTTCATGAAGGATGGGTTTAGGCCGACGCGCTCCATGAGCGCGATGACTGCTTCCATGCATCCGTTTTTATCACTACTTAGCCCCGGATGGCGCTGCTGCAGAGCCTCTGAGAGGGTGGAGTAAATGGTCATCCTGGGATTTAGTGATGCGTAGGGATCCTGAAAGATCATTTGAAAGTCTAGCCTCTTCATGCGGACTTCATTAGAGGTAAGTTTTGTAAGGTTTTCACCCTCTAGAATGATGTCCCCGCCAGTAGCAGGGATGAGCTGCATGATGGTGCGAGAGAGGGTGGACTTACCACAGCCAGACTCGCCTACAAGTCCCAGAATCTCACCTTTTTTAATCGACAAAGAAACGCCATCGACCGCCTTTACTGAATCGACTTCCTTTTGAATGAGTATCCCTTTTCGAATAGGGAAATGGGTCTTAACATCGGTGAGTTCTAGGAACATAATTTGTAATGGTGAATGTTAAATGGTGAATGTGGAACTACGGATTGTTTGTTGATGTAGTGTGTCTGGCAATGTTGGAATTTCCTATTTCAAATTCACTATTCTTTAGTAACTGCGAGCCCAGATAGCTCTGGCTTTAGTAGGTTCTCCAGTGACTAAGCATGCTGCTTCGTCTCCGTCTTGCTGGTCGATAGGGAAGCAGCGGATGGCGATTTTGTGCTTTTTACTGAGCTCTTCCTCTTGCTCATTACTGCCTGTCCATGGGGTGGTGAGCCAGCCTGGTTGCTCGTTGTCTGTCCAATGTTTTTCGAAGGCTGCTAGGTTGTCGCATTCGGAAATGTTAGAGTCTCGCAGTTCGGTGGCGCGTCTAAGTATTTCGTTCTGGATTTCCTGTAGTATGTCTTCGCAATCACGGATGAATTCTTCCTTGCCCATGAAGTGCTTTTCGAATGCATCTTCATCTCTGCGCTGCATACAGACTTTTCTGTTTTCTAGATCACGTGGGCCTATCTCGATGCGAATAGGTGCGCCTTTCTTGACCCATTCCCATTTCTTGGCTCCGCCTCCGAGGTCGCGCTTGTCTACGAGGACGCGGAGTGGCTCGCCGTGGAATTCCTTATGCCTGAGTGTGGTGGCTAGTGCTTCACATGCATCAATGATCGCATCGCGTGATTCTTCCTTAGGCGTGACTGGAATGATGACTACCTGCTGGGCGACTACGCGTGGCGGGCAGACGAGGCCATCATCATCTGAGTGCGCCATGATGAGAGTGCCGATGAGACGTGTGGAAACACCCCATGAAGTGGTCCATGCGTGCTGCTGTGAGTTGTCTCTACCTGTGAATGAGATGTCCTGTGCTTTGGAGAAATTTTGACCTAAGAAGTGTGATGTTCCTGCTTGAATCGCCTTCTTATCCTGCACCATGGCCTCAACTGTGAGAGTCATGTCAGCACCTGGGAATCTCTCCACTTCTGACTTCTCGCCTGGGATCACTGGGATGGCGAGGTGGTTGGTGATGAAGTCTGTGTAGATGCTGTGCATCAGGCGAGTTTCCTCGATGGCTTCTTCCTTGGTCTCATGTGCGGTGTGTCCTTCTTGCCAGAGGAATTCTGCTGTACGTAAGAATAAGCGTGTACGCATTTCCCAGCGCATCACGTTTGCCCATTGGTTAATGAGTAGTGGTAGATCGCGATAAGAATTAGTCCAGCGCGAGAATGCAGCACCAATAATAGTTTCTGAAGTAGGGCGGATGACGTAAGGTTCCGTAAGCTTTCCCGTAGGTACCATTTTAGTAGTCCCGTCTTCCTGCTTCTCTGCTTCCAGACGATGATGGGTCACAACCGCGCACTCAGTGGCAAAGCCTTCAGCGTGCTCAGCCTCTTTCTCAAGATAGGAGAGGGGGATGAGCAGTGGAAAATAAGCATTTTGGTGTCCAGTGCGTTTGAAATATTTATCAAGCTGCTGCTGGATGTTTTCCCATAGCGCGTAGCCCCATGGTTTGATCACCATGCATCCTCGTGTCTCAGAGTTTTCAGCCATGTCAGCAGCCTTGATGACTTGCTGATACCATTCTGGGAAATCTTCTGTGCGTGTTGGTGAGATCGCGTTCTTAGGTTGTTTTGCCATACAGTGAGTGAAGAGAAAAATGTTCACACTGGAAAGAGTAAAGTGCGTTTAATCATCGCTAGATCAAATAATAGTGAAGCCGAAATTAATTTTACAGAAGTAAACCAATAATACAGATGTGAAATGAGAGGGGATAGGAAAAAGTTAGGTGGAATATTTCGCCTGAATACACCTAATGTGCTTTGTTTACAGTGAGCTACGATCTTGTGTAAATGAAAAGTTGGTAACCCTACGTAAACTTTCAGTAATTTTATCACGTTTATTCTCGCCAAACCTTCCCTTTGTTCGTTAGTTTATTCCTAATCTATTTATATTATGAACGTCTCCAGAAACAAATTACTATTGTCCACGCTACTCATGTTCGTGCTGCCCACTTCTTTTGCGATGGCTCAGGCCTACAAGGTTGACATTGATAAACCTGAAATCGTAGAGATAACATCTCCTGATCTAGGTGGGGCATCTGCCAAGAAAAGCTACAAGCCAAAAGATTGGATGGAGATCGAGCTAAAGTTCAAGGTCGAGGCTGCGGATAGAAGTAAGCTGTTTGCCGATAAGCTGACAGTTAAGTGGTATGTTGCAGCTAAGAATCCGGCTAAAAATGCAAAAGGTTACATCATGCTAGAGAAGGAAGTGACTCATGTGAATGTTCCGATCAAAGAAGATGTCTACATTTCAGTCTATCTCTCACCTAATTCGATTAAGAGACTTACAGGTAGTGATAAATTTTCTAAGAGCGATATTAAAGACATCGGGGGGCAAATCCTCATTGATGGTCAAGCGCCATCAGGAAATAAAGGTTATTTCTCAATGAGTGCTAAAGCGGGCTGGTGGACTAAAGGTAGTCTTTCACGCTACGATAAGATCCAACTCCTCAATAAAAACGAAACTCCATTCAAGATTCTTTGGTATGGTCGCTACGCTGAGATCGAGGAGAAGCGTTAATTATAAGTTATAAGTAACACCGCTGAGATTACTCATCACAAGGTAATCTTCATTTTAAATAAAATTCAACACACAGAGATAAATATGGCTGATTCACAGTCGATAGTAGCATTAAATATCGGTTCGCAACGCGTGACAATGGGATTACTGGCTCCATCTAGTAATGGTGGTCTCATTTTAAAGAAATATGAATCGTCAATGATTCTAGCAGATCCCGCCGCAGAGATGACTCGCCTTCCTCAGATCCGTATCGCGGTGTCTGAGCTAGTGAGCAAGCTTGGGTTGCAGAAGGAGAAAGTCAGTTACGCAATTTCTGGTCAGTCAGTGTTCACCAGATTCGTAAAACTTCCTTCACTTGAGAGTGATGACATCGAGCAGCTAGTCGCCTTCGAGGCGCAGCAGCACGTTCCGTTCCCTATCAATGAAGTAGTCTGGGATTGGCAGTTGCTAAATTCAGAAGCGGGACAGCAGGAGGTCGTGCTCGTAGCGATCAAGGCAGATGCGCTGGATGATATTAATGATTGCGTTACGGATGCGGATCTTACTACTGGATTAGTGGATGCCTCACCAATGGCACTAGCAAACTCATTCGTCTACAACTACGGGGATCTTGCCGAGCCAGCGCTGATGATCGACATCGGAGCGAGAACGAGTAACCTCGTCTACCTAGATGGAAATAAAGTCTTCACAAGAACCATCGCTATCGGTGGTGCCACACTGACTTCAGCCATCGCTAAAGAATACAACGTTCCGTTCATCGAAGCGGAATCTCAGAAATGTAGCAATGGACTCGTCTCTCTTAATGCTCAGCACACCTCACAGCTAGATGATCTCACTGCCGCTCTCGGTAGCTGCATCAGAACAGCTCTGAATAGAATGCCGGCTGAGATCGCAAGAACGACTAACTTCTTCCGCAGCCAGCACGAGGGCTCAGCACCGAAGCGCATTTTCTTAGCTGGTGGAGGAGCTAATCTTCCAATGATCTCTGACTTCTTCCAAGAAAAACTTCGCCTGCCAGTGGAGTTCTTCAACCCACTTAAAAGAGTTTCTGTTGGGCAAGAGGTCGATGTTGATAAAGTTGCAGTAGAGGCTCACCAGCTCGGTGAACTCATCGGTCTAGGTCTACGTCAGCTAGAAGCAGCTAGGCTGAACATCGACCTAGTTCCTGAGACGGTGGAACATGAGCGTGCAGATGCTAAGAAGCGTCCTAAGCTCATGATTGCATCAGCGGTTATTATCGCATCCTGTGCAGCGTTTTGTCTAAATGGGTTCTTTAAGAAGAGCAATGCTATCAAGGCGGCTAACAAGCAAGAGAAAATCGTTGCAGGTCTAGCCAGCTTCGCTGCTCCAATCACTGCAGAACAAAAGAATGCAGACAAGATAGCAAACATAGTTGGACTTTATCAAGATACAGTAGACTCCAGGGTAATGTGGCTCGATGGGCTCAGCGATATCAAGTCACACTTCGCTCATCCAGAGCTCTGGATTACCGAAATGGAACCAGTGGCGAATTTCGATCCTAGTTTGGATGGCGAAAGCGTTAACAAATATAAGAGTTTAATTGATGGAGACATTAAGAAAATCACATTTAGTGAATCTGGAATAACGATGCCTAAGGTGGAGCCAAAAACTATCTCCAGAGGTAGACCGAATCCTGACTACGTAGCACCGATGGTGAATGCCATCAAAGTAAAAGGCTACTGGCGAGGGAACTCTAATGGGCTAGTGCTCACCCAGCTCAAGACACTTATTGAAAAGTCTGATATTTTCGGAATGGAAATCTCTAGGACATCTAAAAATAAGACAACAAAGGTCACGCTAACAGATCCAGAAGTAGTAGTTGAGAATGCTACTTCACCGGCTGAAGATAAGCTAGGCGCTCCATTCACAGTCATCATCCCTTTAAATAATCCAATACTACTAAAATAATTATCATGAGTTGGTACCAAGAAAATAAATTTGCCGCCACGATACTCGGAATCACTGCCGTAGCCTCTGGAGCACTCGTCTACTTAGGTATGAGTGCTAATTCTGATGCCGCCGCAGCGAATCAGAAAGAAAAGGCAGCTGTTGATAAAATAAATAAACTCCAAGCAGCGAAGCCATATCCTAACGAGGAAAATAGAGCGTTACTGGCTGATGGCGTGGCGTCATTTGCAGCGGACACTAAGAAATTTCAAGACACCCTGTTAAAATTCCGACCTGAAGAATTACGCAAGCTTTCCGCCAATGAATTCAGTGGGGAAGTCTCGCAGCACACACGCAAGCTGACTAAATACTTTAAGGGTAAAAAGATAGCCCTTCCGGAAGACAAAGTCTACTTCGGTATGGAGGACTACGCTACTACGATGGCGTCTGAAAGCTCCACGCGTATTCTAAGCTATCAGAGACAGGCGCTAGACTGGTTGTTCACTAGTCTAGCAGATTCTGGTGTTGATAAACTTGAGAACGTCCATCGCGCCAAAGTAGAAGAAACATTAGGAAAAGCACCGGCGCCTGCTGCTAAGCCTAAGAAAAGAAGAAAGAGGGCTCCAAAAGTAACGGCTCTGACATCAGTCTATGATGGTCTTCCTATCGAAATCACTTTCACAGGAACTGAAGCAAGCTTACAAGACTTCATGACTAAAGTTGCTGCAGGAGACGAGTATTTCTTCGCAATCAAGATGATTAAGATCAGCAATGAAGAGCAGGATCCAGTTACAATTTCCAAGGCTACATTCGCCCCAGTAGTAGAGCCAGCTCTCGCACCAGAAGAAGGAGTTGAAGAAGGAGCTGAAGAGATTCCGGATGGAGCGTTTGAAGACGGTTTCGGCCTAGGTGGCGGTGAGGAATTTGATTTAGAAGTAGATAAGGAGATCATCAAGCAAGTAATCGGTGATGAGAAGATCACTGTCTTCATGCAGCTAGAGTTAATTCTCTATAAAGATGCCGCAAGTGTTACCATCCCAGGTCTCAAGCAAGAAAAGCCTCTCAAAGTAGCTCCTAAAAAAGTGCCAACTAAAGTCTCAACCAAATAACTCAGTAATCCTAAACTACAAAAATTATGTCTTGGTTATCAGAAAATTACGATAAAGCCGCACTCGGTATCGCAGCAGTGGCTGCCATTGCAGTAGGATACTCAGTATTCTCAGGAGGGGATAAAGTAGAAGCCCCTAGGAAAGCAGTGCCTAACAACACCGTTGAAATAGAGCAAAGAAGCGGTCTCGCAACAGCGAAAGCTAAATTCTCAGCAGATTACGGTTTTGATGGGAAAGAAAGTAATGGCAATGAAGTGCGGAGCTTCATTTCTACTCCTCTCTATAGCATCAAGGGAAAGTCTGGGATCCATGCGCTAGATGATGACTTTGAGATCCACCCAGGCATGAAGCTTGGTTGGTGGAAAGGATACAAGCTAGATGCTTATAAATTGGAGGATGGGCCAGAGCTAGATTCAGACAAAGATGGCTTTGATAACCGCGCAGAACATGATGCGGCTACAGACCCTACAGATGTTAAAAGCCATCCAGACTTCATTGCTAAGTTGAAATGCACTGATATCAAAGACCAGCCATATACTCTAGGTTGGACGAGACTGGATGCAAACAGAAGCATGTTTTCTTTTAGAGTCAGAGCGCCTAAAGGTGCTTTTCAAAGAGATTCAGATACAGCTACGCTTGGCATAGGGGGGAGATTCCCAGCTAGACCTAGGAATAAATCATTCACTAATCGTTTCGAGGCTCTAGAGAGAAAGCAAGATCCAGCTATTCCAGGTGAAAATGGGGAGTACTATCTCTTGAAAGATACTGCGGAGCTACATAATAAAGGGCAGTTCAAGCTCTACTATGGTAAAAGAGCAAACCTCAAAGACTACACATCCACTCTCCATTTAGACATTGATGGGATGGAAACCCCATTTGATGTTCCTATGGGAGGAAAGTTTTCTCTACCATTTGACCCTGAAAGTAAATCTAAGCCATACACCTTCAAGTCACAAAAAGACAACAAAGTCGAAATAGAATATGAAGTCGACGGCGAGAAAAAGAGCGTCGAGATAGAAGTAAGCAAAGCAAAATAAAGGTAACAAAGGCCTCTTAAGCCTAGCAATGGTAACGCTCTGAGCAGAGTCAACTTAAAACGAGTAACTACAGTATTAAAAAATTTTACAAAAAGTAAAAAAAACGCTTCCCAAACCACCCTAAAATACACGAACCTATATTTAATCATGGAAAACACACCTACGCATCGATCCAGTAGAACAGCCGCTATGTTAATGGCTGTTGCAATAGCTATGCCGATTGTAGTTTCTAGTACAGCTTCCGCTCACGAGAACAGTCTCGTGCAAGCAGAGGTAGCTAGAAGAGGACTACAAATAGCAGAGGCAGACAAAGCAATCCTCGTTGGGCGCAAAGCCTACGCAGACCGAGATTACGAAGAAGCAGTGAATCAATACCGAAAGGCAGTAACCATGCTACCACAAGGTCCGATCGCTGCTGACAGACGCCGTGAGTATATCGGCCATCTTTTAGATGGCTCCATCGCTCTATCGCAGACGTATCGTAGAACCGGTAGATACACAGAGGCTAGAGGGCTTCTTGATGAGATCCTAGAGAAAGATCCAGGAAATGTGGTTGCTAAAAAGCACCTCGAATACCTAGATGATCCTATCCGCACAAGCCCTACACTCACCCATGCTCACGTGAAGAACGTAGAGAAGGTGCGTAAGCTTCTCTACAGAGCTCACAGCTACTATGATCAAGCGCAGTTTGATCACGCTACACTTGAGTTTAAAGAGGTGCTTAGAATTGACCCTTATAACAAAGCAGCAAGACGTGGCCTAGAAAAAGTAAATGCCGCTAAGAGTGATTACTACCGCGCAGCTTATGACCAAACCAGAGCAGCAATGCTCATGCAGGTAGATCAAGCCTGGGAAATCGCCGTGCCGCCACAAGTTCAAAATGTTAATAGTGTTGGGCCAAACTTAAATTCTGCTGTGAATCCTGCTCTCTACCAGAGACAGAAGCTCCAGAGCATCATGCTAGATGTTGTAGACTTCGAAGAAGACACCACAGTAAGAGATGCGATCAACTTCCTCCGCCTTCGTGCAAGAGAGCTTGATGTAAACGAACTAGATCCTAACAAAAAAGGTCTTAACTTTGTATTCCGTAATCCTACAGTAGTAGATGCGGGAGACGAAATGGGAGAAGGAGTAGAAGCGTCTAGTGAGGCTGGCAAGATTGAGAATATCAAACTCGGAACTCTCAAGATCCGCAACATTCCTATGGAGGAAGCTCTTAGACAGATCTGTCAAAACACAGGTCTTCGTTTTAAAGTAGAGAACTATTCAGTTGTTATCCTAAAAGCTACAGACGTAGATGATGACGAAATGTATGTCCGCACATTCCGCGTTCCACCAGATCTTATCAACCTTATTAGTGATGGACCAGGTGGCGGCGATGAAAATTTAGATCCATTCGGTGAAGAAGAAGATGGCACTGGTGCACCTACAAAGACAGTCGCTGAGTTGCTCGTACTCCAAGGCATCAGATTCCCAGAGGGCGCAACAGCAGGATTCAGTAAGGCGAGATCTACGCTCACCGTAAGAAATACTGCTAGTGCTCTGGACCAAGTTGAAGAGCTGGTCATCGACCTCACAAAGAGGAAGCCTAGACAGATCAAGATGCTCACTAAGTTTGTAGAGATCTCACAGGAAAATACTGATGAACTCGGTTTTGACTGGATCATCTCTCCATTCGGCATCACATCTAACAGTTCTTTCCTAAGTGGAGGAACTCTTGGGAGCGCAGCCGGAAGAAATGCTAGCGACTTCGTAAGCCCTATCAGCGGTGTAAGTGTTGACGGTATTCCTAACGGAGCGAACCAGAGTGTGTCTAACATCGTAACTGGTGGTAACCGCTCAGGTGACTACGCTATCAGCAGAGATAGCATTGACTCATTCCTGAATAATCCTAACCGCACAGCTCAGAATAGCAACGTAGCTCCTGGCATACTCTCACTTACAGGCCTCTTCACGGATGGTCAGGTGCAGATGATCATGCGTGGACTCGCTCAGAAAAAAGGTACTGACGTAATGACTGCTCCTAGTATCGTTTCTCGCTCAGGTGAGAGAGCTACTATCGAGATCATTCGTGAGTTTATCTATCCTACTGAGTATGAGCCACCAGAACTTCCTAACGCAGTTGGTGTTGGTGGTGGGCTTGACGACGGAGTATCAGGTGGGTCTATCTTCCCTGTTACACCAGCTACGCCCACAGCGTTCGAGACCCGTAACACTGGTGTGACTCTAGAAGTAGAGCCTATACTTGGTGAAGATGGTTACACGATTGACCTTACCTTCAAGCCAGAGATCGTTGAATTCGAAGGATTCATCAACTACGGGTCACCTATTCAGTCACCTGCTACAGATGCACTGGGTAACCCTATCACGATCACGATAACAGAGAACCGCATTGAGATGCCGGTATTCTCCACACGTCGTGTGAACACCTCGCTCACTATCTATGATGGTCACACAGTAGCAGTTGGTGGACTCATGAGAGAGGATGTTCAGAACGTAGAGGACAAAGTACCTATACTTGGAGACATTCCATTCGTGGGACGTTTATTCCAGACTAAGGCAGAAAACCACATCAAGAGTAATCTCATCATCTTTGTTACAGCACGTATCATTGATGCTACAGGTCAGCCAGTGTCTAACACAGTGGTTGGTGTCCCATCAGGTCCTGGAGCAGGAGATGGTGATGGACTTCTCCCTCCCATCGGAGTAGGAGAGTAGGCGATCTGCCATTCACACAAATCAACTTTCAAAGCGGAACCGTTCATTCGGTTCCGCTTTTTTCTTTGTGAGGAAAGAGCTGCCTTTCAGTCTGCATAACGAAAAATATTCGTGTGTTCTATCATCTCAACTGTTAGGAATAGGTAATGAAATCATTCGGTCTAACAGGTGGGATAGCCACAGGTAAATCTACAGCTGCAAAAATGATGCAATCTGCAGATCCGGACCTAGTATTGTTCGATGCTGATGCCTGTGTGCACCAACTTTATCGAGATAAGGATGTCCTCTCTGAGATCAAGAAACTGTTTGGCGGAGACGCCTTAACTACAGAGGGGGAGCTCAACAAAACTTACCTCCGCGAAGTCGTGTTCTCAGATGAGAGGCAGAAGAAGAGATTGCAGGACTTCATTCACCCGAGAGTGAGAAAAGAATGTCTTGCTATTCAGGCTGAAGCTCTGCATAGTGGTTGCGCATCGCTGTTTGTTGCCGACGTGCCACTTTTGTTTGAAGGTGGCTTTGACTTTGGTCAGGAGGCAAATCTGGTGGTTGCTGTATCGCATGAAAAGCAGGTGCAGCGGCTAAAAATGAGGAGCGGATTCAATGATGCCACGGTTTATGCCATTCTTGCGGCTCAACTCCCCATTTCCCATAAGGAGAAATGTGCCGATGTTGTGCTATGGAATGAAGGCCCAAAAAATGTGTTAGAAGCACAAGTAAATAGATTTATAAAAGAACAAAAGAAAATGAGCGAAGAAACGCAAGATGAACTAAACCTAGACGGTAAGGAGGGAAAACTTACCCCTATACCTGAAGCAAAGACTGAGTCTAAGACTAAAGCTGAAGCAGTAGTGGAGGAAGGAGCTAAGCCTGATGAGGAAGCACCAAAAGAGGCTGTAGACGCTGACCAACCAGAACCTAAATCAGAACCAGAGGAGCCACAATATGATGTGCCTGAAAATCTCGTGGTTAATGAATTCCGTGAGAAGCCCCTAGCTGAGCTACACGCCATAGCGGACTCACTGCCGATCAAAGTCCACCCTATGGCAATGAAGAGCCAATTGGTGTTCGATATTTTATCCTTTTACGGAAAACACGGGACGGAGCTGACAGGTCACGGCTTTATGGAGCAGGCGAAAGATAACTACGCTATGCTCCGCTGTCCAATGAAGTCCTTTAAGACCTCACCAGATGATCTCTACATCGGTGGTGATCTCATCAAGAAACACGGTCTCTGTGTGGGGCAAAAGATTATGGTGAGAATGCGTCCACCACGTGGCAGAGATAAATATCTCTCAGCTATGGAAGTGATCTCAGTAGAAGATCTAGAAATTTCAAACTACGAAAAACCAGAACCTTTTGATAAGCTCACCGCGCTGATCCCGAATGAGAGAATTATTCTCGAAAATGGCGCAGAAGGTGGATTAGGTGTCCGTATGTTAGATCTAGTAGCTCCGCTCGGTAAAGGGCAGCGTGGGCTGATCGTAGCTCCGCCGAGAGGAGGTAAAACGATCCTGCTTAAAAGCATTGCGAAGTCTATTAAAGCAAACCACAAAGAAGTGGAGCTCATTGTGCTCTTGCTAGACGAGCGTCCAGAAGAGGTGACTGATTTCGAAGAGACTGTAGATGCAGAGATTTTCAGCTCAACATTCGATGAGTCATCAAGAAGGCACGCCCAGGTTTCTGATCTTGTTTTGGAGAGAGCCAAGAGACTAGTGGAGTTAGGAAAAGATGTAGTGCTCCTGTTAGACTCACTCACACGTCTTGCGCGTGGCCATAATAATTCTCAGAAAGGTGGAGTCATTGGCTCTGGTGGACTAAATCCACAAGCCCTGCAGAAGAGCCGCAAGTTCTTCGGTGCCGCCAGAAATGTGGAAGGCGGAGGAAGCCTCACCATTTTAGCGACAGCGCTAGTGGAAACGGAAAGTAGAATGGATGAAGTGATCTTTGAGGAATTTAAAGGAACAGGAAACATGGAGATAAGGCTAGATCAAGATCTAGCAGAACGCAGAATTTATCCAGCCATTCACATTCCGCAGAGTGGTACGCGTAATGATGACCGCCTGTATCATCCTGATGAAATGCAGAAAGTGCTGGAGATTCGCCGGGTGATAGCAGCATTGCCGGTAGGGGATGCCGTGCAGACGCTTCTTAAGGCTCTCAGTAAGACCCAAAACAATACCGAACTCCTTCTTAAAGGGATCTAACAGATGATAGAAACCACACAGCAGTTAAGTGATTATTTAGAAAGTCTGGAAGGAGACTTCCGTGCTATGGATCTAGAAGGCGATAGTCTTTATCATTACCACGAAAAAATCTCACTAGTGCAGTTCACCGATGGTGAGAAGCATCAGCTGATCGATCCACTTGCAGTCGAGGATATGCAGCCACTCAAGGACTTCCTCAAAGATGGTGAGCTTTGGATGCACGGTGCAGACTACGACATTGTGATGATGCGCAAGGACCTAGATGTCGTCCCTCCAGTTATCTGGGATACTCAGATAGGTGCTCGTTTACTAGGTGTCAAAAAATTTGGCTATGGGAATCTCGTGGAGCATTATCAAGGAGTTGAAATTTCTAAAAGTTCACAAAAAGCTGATTGGTCGAAACGTCCACTCACAGAAAAAATGCGTGAGTATGCCATCAACGATGTGCTGTTTCTCAAATCAATAGTGGATCAGATTCTTGCGGGTCTCCATGAGAAAGGGCGCTATGAATGGTTCGTAGAGAGCTGTGAGTGGGCGAGAAAAAAAGTGCTAGATCGTCCCATGGAGAAGGAGGATCCTTGGCGAATAGGTGGCTCAGGAAAGTTGAAGCCACGTGCGCTAGCTTATCTTAGGGCGCTTTGGTACTGGAGGGATGAGCAGGCAGCGGCCTGGGACAGGCCTACCTTTATGGTCTGTGGTAACAAGCAACTCATTAGCTGGGTGTTCGAGCTCATGGATGGTAAGTCTGTGAATCTGCCTAAGCACTATCGACCTAATAGAAGAAAGGCATTTTTGGCAGCAGTGGAAGAGGCGAAAAATCTAGCAGATGACGCTTTGCCGCGTCGTCCAAAGGCTAAAGGTAAGCGTGTAAAAGATGAGGCATTCGATGCCCGCGTAGATGCAATGATTAAGCAGCGAGATGCAGCAGCTGAAGAGCTGGACATCGACTCAAGTCTGATCATTTCAAGAGCATTAATCGATGCTCTAGCTGCTAATGAAGTAGAGCCATCTGAGGTGCTCATGAAATGGCAAATTGGACTCATGGGTTTGTAAGTGTAAACCTCTGAATATTAGCGGTTTACCACGCGTGGTTTATTTCTAAAAAGATTCCGTTTTTTTAGAATAAACGCGCTAAAAAAAGTGTTCTTTTTGGTGTGTTTTTTCTGGTCATAGAGGGGTGATACTATAGCTTTTATGGACACATGTCAGATAATCCAATTGAACCAGAAAATGAGCCAGAGGTAGCGGATACTAATGTCTCAGGGGAGCAAGAATACGGTGCTTCACAGATCGATAAGCTGGAGGGTCTAGAGGCCGTCCGTAAACGTCCCGGGATGTATATCGGTGACCCAGATGTGAGAGGTCTTCACCACTGCGTATTCGAAGTACTTGATAACTCTATTGATGAGCATTTAGCCGGCCACTGTGCGACAATTGATGTCTCACTAAATGTAGATGGCTCCATTTCTATCAGTGATGATGGTCGTGGTATCCCAGTTGATATTCATGAGAAATCTGGTATTCCTGCAGTGGAGCTCGTTCTTACTAGCTTGCACGCTGGTGGTAAATTCGGCCAAGGAGCTTATAAATACTCAGGAGGTCTTCACGGCGTGGGTGCTAAGTGTGTGAACGCGCTTTCTGATTGGTTCATAGCTGAGGTCACTCGTGAAAAGAAGGTGCACCGTATTAAGTTCGAAATTGGAAAGACAGTCGAACCCCTTGAGATAGTAGGCGAAGCTCCAGAAGGAGTTTCAGGAACTAAAGTCACGTTTTACCCGGATGCTACAATCTTTGTTGATACGATCACCTTTGAGTTTGATCGTCTCGCTACACGTATGCGCGAGCTAGCTTTCCTCAACCCAGGTCTAACAATCAACCTCGAAGACAAGCGTGCAGAATCAGCTAAGAAAGGCACATTCTATTACGCTCGTGGTATCGTAGAATTCGTCGAGCAGCTCGGTGAGAATAAGACTCTTATTCATGCGGACCCTGTAGAGCTACATGGTAAGCGTAGTATCGAGATAGATTATGACGGCAAGGTAATGGAAGACGATGTCTTCGCAGACGTAGTGTTCCAATACAATGATTCCTATAAAGATAGCATTCTCTGTTTTGCTAACTCCATTCCAAACGCGGATGGAGGAACACACCTAACAGGTTTCCGTGGTGCTCTAACAAGAGCGATCAACCAATACGCTAAGACGAACAAAATCCTCAAGGATAAAGACCCGTCACTCTCAGGTGATGACGTTCGTGAAGGTATAGTTTGTGTGATTTCCGTTAAAATGCCTAACCCGAGATTCAGTTCTCAGACTAAAGGTAAACTAGTGAATGCCGAGATCGAAGGTGTTGTGAGTTCAATTGTTTTCGAAGGCCTCAAGGAATATTTCGATGAACACCCTAATCTAGCGAAAATGGTGATCGACCGTGCTGTGAATGCAGCCCGTGCACGTGAAGCTGCTCGTAAGGCTCGTGAAACAGTCCGTAAATCCGTCATGTCAGGTGGTGGACTTCCAGGTAAGTTAGCTGATTGTTCAGAGCGAGACCCAGCTAAATCCGAGATCTATATTGTGGAGGGTGACTCCGCTGGTGGTTCTGCCAAGTCGGGTAGAAATAGAATTAACCAAGCCATCCTACCGCTCCGTGGTAAGGTGATCAACGTTGAGAAAGCGCGTCTGCACAGAGCGTTGCAGAATAAGGAAATCCAAGCAATGATCACAGCCATCGGTGCAGGCATCGGTGATGGAGATCAGGAGGGTGCATTTAATGTTGAGAAAGTTCGTTACCACAAAGTCATCATCATGACAGATGCGGATATTGATGGTGAGCATATTAAAACGTTGCTCCTCACATTCTTCTGTCGTCACATGCCAGATATGGTCAAGGCGGGTTATCTCTACATCGCGCAGCCTCCACTCTATAAAGTAACTCGTAAAAAGCGTGAGGAATACATCGCTGATGATGACGCGCTCAATGAAATTCTCATTCAGCTCGGATCAGAAGACGTGAGACTCCGTAAATATGGAACAAGCGATGAAGTGGACTCTGATCTACTACGCAGCGTGCTAGATACATTAGCGCAGCTTACGAAATACACATCAGCCCTAGAAGGCCACGGAGGAAGTTTCCGTGAGATCTTGAAGCTCAAGAAAGATGGCAGGCTGCCAGAATACATGGTCAGAGTGAGACTCGGAAATGAAGAGTCTGTGAACTATCTGCATGATGAAGCTGAGCTGGAGTCATTCGCCGCTGAAAACCGTGATCTTAGACTGAATAATGAAGAGCTCACAGAGGAAGAAATTGATGGATTTAAAGAGAAATACGAAGGCGCTCAGCGAAGAGCTGTCAAACGTGACCTCAATGAATCCATGGCGATCAGCAAGATTCTAGAGCGACTCGGTGAGTTCGGTCTAGATACAGATCCATTCTTCTCTGACGACAAACCGGTCTATGAACTCATTGAAGGTGATGGGGGAGACGATGGTCCAGTGCCAGTATTCAACCTCTTCGAGATTCTCGACAGAGTGTTAGAGATAGGTAGAAAAGGAATGCGCATCCAGCGCTTCAAGGGACTAGGAGAGATGAATGCTAAAGAGCTTTTCTCCACTACAATGGATCCAGAAAGACGTCAACTTCTCCAAGTCAGACTAGACGAAGACAATGAACTCGAAGCCGACAAAATGTTCGACATCCTCATGGGTGACGTAGTTGAACCTCGTAAGAGATTCATCGAAGACAACGCTCTCAACGTAAGAAACCTCGACGTTTAACCAAGAAAAAATTTAGAACATGTCTAACGATAATATAAAAGTAGTAAATGTAGCTGACGAAATGTCTAAGTCCTTCTTGGACTACTCGATGTCGGTGATTATTTCTCGTGCCTTACCAGATGCGCGTGATGGATTAAAGCCGTCTCAGCGCCGTATCTTGTATGCGATGCACAATGACCTTTCCCTTACGCCTAGCAAAGCACACTTGAAGAGTGCGCGTATTGTGGGTGACACGATGGGTAAGTATCACCCACACGGTGATAGCGCTATCTATACCACATTGGTAAATATGGCGCAGCCATGGACGATGCGTGAGATACTCATTGATGGTCAGGGTAACTTCGGTTCGGTGGAAGGTGATGCCGCTGCTGCGATGCGATACACTGAGGCCAGACTCACTCATATGGGCTCGGCGATGATGATCGATCTGGAGAAAGAAACAGTCGATACGCAGCCAACTTACGATGAGACGCGTGAAGAGCCAGTCGTTCTCCCAGCAGCGATTCCTAACCTCCTAGTCAATGGAGGAACTGGTATTGCGGTGGGAATGGCCACGAATATTCCTTCACACAATATGGGTGAGGTGATCGATGGTGTTTGCGCGCGTATCGATAATCCACAGCTTACTTTTGAAGAGGTGAAGCAGTATATCAAGGGACCTGATTTTGCGGGTGCTTGTGAAATCCGTGGTTTCAAAGGCATTGATAGCTACTTCCGCACTGGACGAGGAAGTATCAAGATGCGTGGTACTATGGAGATCACTGAGAAGGCTTCAGGAGTTTCTATCATTACGATTACTCAAGTGCCACATGGTGTTAACCGTGCGACACTTCAGCTGAGAATTGCTGAACTTGTTAGAGAGAAAATCCTTCTAGATATTTCTGGAATGCGTGACCTCTCTGATGATGAGACACGTATTGAAATAACCCTCAAGCGTGACGCGCGTCCGCAAGTAGTGGTGAATCAGATATTTAAACTGACTGCGATGGAGACGTCATTCGGTGTGAACATGCTCGCGATTCATGAGCGTAGACCTAAGCAGATGTCAGTTCTTGACTGTCTCGATGCATTCATCGAGCACAGACGTGAAATCATCATCCGCAGAACCCGCTACCTTCTTAAAAAAGCAGAACTACGTGCTGAGAACTTAGAAGCATTCCTTCTTGCTCTCGGCCATCTCGATGACTTCATCAAGATTATCCGTGATTCTAAGAACCGAGATGAAGCTCGTGAGAGACTTAAGAAGTATGATTTCCCACTAGAAACTGCTGAGCAACTAGGGATTCTTATTCGCTCACAAGCATCTGTCCAAGGTGATCGCTACGTGTTCACAGACCGTCAGGTAAACGCTATTCTTGAACTCCGACTTTACCAGCTTACTGGTATGGAGCGCGATAAGGTGAAGGGCGAATACGATAATCTTCTTATCGATATCAAAGACTTCATGGACATTCTTGCTAAAGAAGCCCGTGTTCTAGCGATTATTAAAGAAGAGCTGCTAGAGATCAAAGAGAAGCATGCGACACCACGTCACTGCCCGATCCTTCCAGACGAAGGTGAGATTGCAATCGAGGATCTTATTTCCAACGATGGCATGATTGTTACAATTTCTAATAAAGGTAACATCAAGCGCACTCCATCTGCTGAATATCGAGTGCAAGCTCGTGGTGGCAAGGGTGTGAAAGGAATGGACACGAAGAAAGCTAATCAAACCAAAGATGATGAGCAAGACTTCGTAGAACATCTCTTCTCTGCCGCTGCTCATGACTATCTCATGTTCTTCACCAGCACAGGTCGTGTATATGTAGAGCGCGTGTATGGTCTGCCGGAAGGTTCTAGAGCTTCGAAAGGGCGTAGTATTAAGAATGTTCTTAATCTGCAGCCTGACGAAAGCATCGCCGCCACTCAGAGACTTGAGCGCCAGCTTGATGAGGATGGAAATGACATCACACTCCAGGCCGAAGATAAATTTGTTCTTTTCGCCACACGCAGTGGAAAGATCAAGAAGACCGCACTCGCGGCCTTTAAGAACTACCGCAAGGACGGGATCATAGCGATCAAGCTTGATGAAGGAAATACCCTCATCGATGTCCGCATCACCAATGGTGATGACGAGGTGATACTCGTAACGCGAAAAGGTAAGTCACTTCGCTTCGAAGAGCACCAAGCCAAGTCACAAGGTAGAGCAACTGCCGGTGTTAGAGGTATCCGCCCGGCTGATGATGACTATGTGGTAAGTATGGCGATCGTTAATGAAGAGGGGACATTCCTTGTCGCTTCTGAAAACGGAATCGGAAAACGCTCACCATTCTCTGACTACAGATCACAGTCACGAGGTGGTAAGGGTATCATCACGATGAAAGTCACGGAGAAGACAGGCGAGGTTGTTTCAGCCTCAACCGTGTTCCCAGAAGATGAACTAATGCTGATGACATCAGATGGTCAGTCCATCAGAATCCGTTGTGCAGACGTCCGCGAATGTGGGCGTAACACTCAAGGAGTGAAGCTCGTCACCATGAAAGATGGCGTGAAGCTCCAAGATACAGCGCGAGTGGTTCCGGATGATGAGGAAATAGAAAGTGAAGAGGGAGAAGGTGAAGAG
>CALFBV010000201.1 GCA_937951395.1 uncultured Rubritalea sp. | reverse complement strand
TCCTCCAGCCATTCCGCATTCCTACGAACTCCATGTACCCAGCTCTCAATGGAATCACCGGTGAGGCTAAACTGAAAGATGAATGGCCTTCGCTCCCGGTCAGAATGATACAACAAGCAACTCACGGAAGAAATTACTTCAGCCTCACCGCTAAAGGTGATTCTAATATAGTCTCTATCACAGACTATCAGTCCTTACATTTCTTTCCAAGAGTCCGAGTAAGCTTCTCCAATGGTCAGGTCGAGACATTCTCAGGATCAGCTACTTCACTCCAGCAAGCAGGATTGGTCAAATTCTACGATAAGCTAGTTGAGAAAAATCATCCGAGTACATGGGCTAGGCTCAAGCATCAATCAATTGATGATAGAAGCTCCTTCTACTTTGCTCCTAGGAAATCCCCTACTGGCTCCAGATTAGCAGCAAATCACACCAATTACAAAATACCTGCTGGCACTAAAGTTCTGGAAGGCTACACCCAATCAGGTGACCTCATCCTGGTAGATAAAGTATCCTACCACTTTAGAAAGCCTAGCAATGGCGAGGTCTTCGTGTTCGATACCCGAGGCATCACTCAGATTGAGGAGCAGAATGCAGAGAACAACATTCCACCGTCTCACTACATCAAGCGCCTCATCGCCACACCAGGTGACCACATCAGCATCCAGCCAGTGGAGCATGAAAACACAGATTACCCACAAGGCGGAATTATACTAAGAAATAACCAGAATGCAACAGATCCAGGCATCGTAAAGGTTCAGTCTTGTGAGAATGGATACAATGGCTACAGGATGTTTGGCATTACTGACAAACAGCTTGCTTACAGTCCATCCACTGGACTCTCAGAATACTGGGCAATGGGTGATAATTCCTATAAGTCATCAGACTCACGCGTCTGGGGATCTGTAAAGGAGTTCAACGTCGTAGGTCCTGCCTTCCTCTCGCTCTGGCCATTTGGCAGCGGTCATTGGGGCTCTATTAAATAATAGAAAAGTCATGTCAGAAGCCAAGCAAATCACCAAGAAAGCCAAGTCAAATCTGGCATTTGCATTTGCCTGTCTCCCGCCACAAAGACGACGCGACATGGTCAGTCTCTATGCATTTTGCAGAATAGTAGATGACCTAGCTGACTCTCCAGACATTCCTATAGATGAAAAACGGGCTGGTCTTGAAAGTTGGAAACAATGCTTCTCTCAATCATCTCATGAGAACCTCTCAGAGACTCAGAAGAATATCCTAGAAATAAGAGATCGCTACCAGATAGACAATCAGCTCTTTCTCGATCTCATCGCTGGCTGCCACTCAGACCTCCAGCCTTCAAGACGATTCTCAGACTGGGAGCAGCTAAAGGACTACACTTATAAAGTAGCCTCCTGCGTGGGCCTCATTTCTATCAAAATATTTGGCTGCGAGCATCCAGACTCAGAAAAATATGCGGTCAATCTAGGACACGCGCTCCAGCTCACTAACATCCTGCGCGATGTGGGAGAAGACCTCTCAGATAATCTCCGCATCTACATCCCAGAGAACGACATGATACGCTTCCAATACTCGGAACGCGATCTCGTAGGCAAAGTCTACGATCGAAGATTCATCTCCATGATGCATTACATCTCAGAACGCGCTGAATATTATTATTTAGAAGCAGAGAAAAGTTTCCACCAGCAGGACGCCAAAGCCCTGCGTTCATCGGAAGCCATGCGCAAGATCTACCACTGCATACTGAAAAAAATGCAGGCTGATAATTTCCAAGTCTTCCACCAACGCTATACGCTCTCCAAGCCTAAGAAAATCTGGATTTTACTGACTGCTCTTGCTGGATTTTAATTACTCATTAGAGGGTTAGCCTAAATATAAGGGTAAATCTCCTGAAGGAAGAGTAGTTGCAAAACCTAGGGATTTATCCCTAGGTTGAAATCATTTTTCATTTACCGTGCTGAAGGCACGGAGGAATAGTGAGCAAAACTTATCACTTCGCATCCCTATACCCGTTCGGATAAGTAGACTGCCATTTCCAAGCGGACTCGATCATTTCTTGGAGACCATACTCTGCATGCCATCCTAGCTCGTTGTTAGCCAGGGTGGCATCTGCTGTGCACTCAGCGATGTCGCCTGGACGTCTTGGCCCGATGATGGTCTTGATCTCTTTCCCTGAAACCTGACGGAAGGTCTCTACCATCTGCTTCACGGAATAGCCAGTGCCAGTTCCGATGTTATAAATGAGTGTTCCATTCACCTTAGAGGTAAGTTTTTCTATAGACTTCACGTGAGCGCGAGCGAGATCAACGACGTGGATATAATCTCTCACGCCAGTGCCATCGACCGTATCGTAGTCGTCACCAAAGATAGTCACATGCTCGCGGATACCTGCAGCCACTTGGCTGACAAAGGGTAAAAGATTATTAGGGTAATCTGGGTCTTCACCGATCTGCCCTGATTCATGCGCACCCACTGGATTGAAATAACGTAGTAAAATAACTCCCCATTCAAGCGCATGACTCGTGTCCATGAGGATCTGCTCCATCATCGCTTTAGTATGACCGTATGGATTAGTAGCATGGACTGCTGCATCTTCCTGGATAGGGGTAACCTCAGGATCTCCATAAACCGTGGCAGAGGAACTGAACACGATGTTAGAGACTCCATTATCACGCATCACCTCGAAAAGTGTGAGTGACCCCGAGATGTTATTTTTATAATACATCAGTGGTTGTTCCACTGATTCACCCACAGCTTTTAGTGCCGCAAAGTGGATCACTGCATCAATCTTCTCCTCAGACTTAAAGACCGCATCGAGAGCCTCTTTGTCTAAGAGATTCACCTCGTGGAAACTCAGCGTCTTGCCTGTAAGTTCCTGCACGCGTCTCACTGGCTCAGCCACAGAGTTTGTGAAATCATCTACAATGACGACTTCATAACCAGAATTAAGAAGTTCGATGCATGTGTGGGAGCCAATATATCCAGCTCCGCCTGTAACTAATATTTTTTTCATAGGTAGTGTTTTAAAAATGATTACTTGGATTGTTCTAGCATTTTAATGATTGGAGCCTCAGCGCGTGCTCTGATGTCTTCAGGCATTTCTATTGAAGGGGAGAGGTCTTTGAGGCAGTCGTGAAGTTTTTGAAGTGTATTCATTTTCATGAATTTACAATCGTTGCAGGCACAGTGATCAGTCGGCCCAGGGATAAGATTTTTGTCTGGAGCTTCCTTTTGTAGTCTGTGAAGCATGCCGCTTTCAGTGACCACGATGATGTCCTTCACTGGCGCATTCTTACAATAAGAGACCATTTTCTCCGTAGAGCAAACTTCATCTGCGAGGAGTCTCACCGCTGTAGTGCACTCAGGGTGCGCCACTACGAGAGCTTCTGGATACTCAGCTTTGATCTTGTTAATAGAATTCTGGGTGAACTCCACATGCACGTAGCACGCGCCCTGCCAGAGGTCCATCTTGCGTCCAGTCTGCTCCATCACCCATGCTCCTAGGTTTGCATCTGGGACGAAAAGAATCGGTCTGTCTTTTGGTGCTTGGTTGACAATTTTAACCGCATTCCCTGAAGTACAAATCACATCACAGAGAGCCTTTACACCGCCGGAGCAGTTGATGTAGGCGATGACGTAGTAGTTTTTTTCCGCATTCGCTTTGATGAATGCTTCTAGATCTGGAGCTGGGCATGACTCTTCGAGAGAGCAACCGGCGTCTTTATCAGGAAGAATGACGGTTTTGCTAGGGTTCAGAATCTTAGCAGTCTCAGCCATGAAGTGCACACCACAGAAGCAGATGACTTCTGCAGGGGTATCCTGTGCCTTATAGGCTAGTCCGAGGGAGTCACCCACGTAGTCTGCTATATCTTGGATCTCGCCATCTTGATAGTTGTGCGCGAGAATTACTGCATTGCGTTCTTTCTTGAGACGCTGGATTTCTTCTTTGAGGTCAATAGCTGTAGCTGGCATGCATCAAGATTAGACTGATATTTCCATTTGCCAACCGATTTATGACTCAGATCTGAAAATTATCTTCTTTTGAATAAAGGGCTGAAGGCACAGCGGAAAATTCTAGTCTATAGCTTAACCGCCAACATATGAGTTTTGTTATTTTACTCAGCGTCCATCACTAGAACTTTCGCCCAGCGGTCTTTATGATCTGCCACGAAGCTATCATGCTCAGGATCCACTTGGTAAGTATCATGATCTGCTATAGACTCGAAACTACAGTAAAGCGCGTAGTCCCAAGACTTGTCAGTGACAGGTCTATCTGGTGTGGAGGCAGGTTTACCCCAGCCTCCAGTGGCTACGGTTTTGACTTCAGTCATATTTTGAAGTCCTTTTTCGAATTCAGCTCTTGCAGAGTCTGTCTTGTGCTCGTCCTTGAGCCAGAAGTATACGTGATGTTGCATGGTTCCTTGATTAAAGATTATAAGTTAGAAGAGTCCAACAATTTTTCCGTCTTCATCGATATCTATGCGGTCAGCTGATGGGCTTTTGGGTAGTCCGGGCATGGTCATGATATCGCCACAGATCATGACTACGAACTCTGCACCGGCTGAGAGCCGCACTTCACGGATCTTTACTACGTGGTCTTCTGGTGCTCCTAGTAGCTTGGCATCTGTAGAGAAACTATACTGAGTTTTCGCCACGCATACAGGATAGGTTCCGAAGCCATCTTTCTGGAGTTTATCAATCTGCTTACGTACTTTTGCATCAGCGGCTATCCCTTTAGCTCCGTAAATTTTCTTAGCTATCGCTTCCATCTTACCCCAGAGAGGAGTATCATCTTCGTAAACAAATCTGAAGTCTGCAGGAGTTGTTTCTATTGTATTCACTACTTCGCGTGCGAGATCCTCTGCCCCTGCTCCACCATTAGCCCAGTGATCTGCGATGACTACCTTGACTTGATGATGCGCGAATTTCTTGGTGATTAGATCTATCTCGGCTTGGGTATCAAAGCTAAATTTATTAATGGCTACTACGCATGGGAGTCCGAAATTCTCATGGATATTTCGGACGTGACGTTCTAGGTTTTTCAATCCGAGCTCGAGCGCTTCTAAGTTTTCTACTCGGAGTGAGTCTAGCTTAACTCCTCCGTGATACTTCAGCGCTTTAATAGTCGCCACGATGACTGCTGCATCTGGCTTGAGACCTGATTTACGGCACTTGATATCTACAAATTTCTCCGCACCTAAATCCGCACCAAAGCCTGCTTCGGTCACGACGTAATCTGCTAGTTTAAGAGCGGTCTGAGTGGAAATCACGGTGTTGCAGCCATGAGCAATATTCGCGAATGGTCCTCCGTGAACGAATGCGATGTTACCTTCTAGAGTTTGCACAACATTAGGCTTGAAGGCGTCTTTTAGCAGCACGGTCATAGCCCCATGTGCATTCAGATCACGCGCTCGTATAGCCTTACGCTCTCTCGTGTAGGCTACGATGATATTGCCAAATTTCTCTTTCATTTCAGCGATGCTGGTAGAGAGACAGAAGATGGCCATGACTTCACTCGCGACCACGATGTCGAATCCATCTTGACGTGGGTAGCCATTACCTATTCCACCGAGCGCAACGGTGATATCGCGGAGTGCGCGGTCGTTCATATCTACCACACGCTTCCAGACTACGCGGCGGACATCTATCCCAAGAGCATTTCCATGATGGATGTGATTATCTATGAGAGCTGCTAGGAGATTATTCGCCAGACCTATGGCATGGAAGTCTCCAGTGAAGTGTAAATTTATATCCTCCATCGGCACGACTTGAGCGTAGCCACCACCTGCCGCCCCACCCTTCATACCGAAACATGGCCCCAGTGATGGCTCACGCAGGCATACCACTGCTTTTTTTCCTATGCGATTTAGCCCATCTGTTAGACCTACTGATGTGGTGGTCTTCCCCTCTCCTGCTGGAGTGGGACTGATGGCGGTGACGAGTATTAGCTTGCCGTTTGGGTTAGATTTCAAGGTCTCGATGTAGTCGAGCGATAGCTTGGCTTTATAATGCCCGTAGGGTTCTAGAAGCTCGTCTGAAATGCCTAACTTATTCTGAGCTAAGGGAACGATGCGTTGCATGGTCGCTTTCTGCGCTATTTCTATGTCTGTCATGGCTCAAAGCTATAGGATCTAACTGATTCTAAAAAGATAAATATCTTGTTATTGCTGAGGAAAACGATTTTTGTGATGTCAACTTACTCAGAACAAGGCACACTAGATCAGTAACCAACATGCAGAACTTATCCACCATCTCTATTCCCTGTGATTTTTCTGAATATTCAGAGATCATCGACGTGCGCTCGCCAGCTGAGTATGCACTAGATCACATCCCGGGAGCGATAAACTTACCTGTGCTAGATGATGCTCAACGCGAAGAAATTGGAACTTTATACAAGGATAGTCCCTTCGAAGCACGCAGACTGGGCGCGGCACTCATCTCGGCAAATGTCTCTGCTCACATTCAGAATGAAATGATGCAGCATGGAATGGATTATCAACCGCTGCTCTATTGCTGGCGTGGTGGGATGCGCTCTAGATCATTCACATTTATCCTTAAATCAATAGGCTGGAAACCTCATGTAATCCAGGGCGGCTACCGCGCGTTCCGAAAGTCTGTGGTCGATGAGACCGAAGAAATCTTTCTAACAGAGGGGTTAAACTTACAAGTCCTGTCTGGTTTAACAGGTGTGGGGAAAACACGCTTACTGTTAGAGATCCGCAAGCAAGGTGGACAGGTATTAGATCTAGAAGGTCTGGCAAATCATAAAGGGTCACTTCTCGGAGCCACGCCTAGCTCGGCACAGCCTGTACAGAAGAAATTTGAGACGGATCTCTGGCATCAGATGAAGCAGTTTGATCTCACTAAACCGATCTTCACCGAAGCTGAGAGTAATCGCATCGGTAATGTGCACTGCCCGCCAGCACTCTGGCAGGCGATGAAGAGATCTCGTGTGATCGATGTGCAGCTTCCTATCTCAGAAAGAATAAAAGTTCTCCGCGAGGAGTATCCCCATTTCCAAGATAATGCAGTAGAATTAAAAATGCTCCTCAGCAAACTAATACCACTACGTGGACATGAGCAGATAGAGCAATGGAATGAACTTATCGATGCTGAGAACTGGGATGACTTCGTCCACTCCATCCTAGAGACCCACTATGATCTCTGCTACCGCCCACCCGGAGCGGAAGACTCTAATTACCAGACCGTTACTGGTGAGATCACCATAGTGGATGCTACTAAGGTGAGTTTTGAGAATGCTGCTAGGCAGACTATCTCACTCGGATAAACTCTAGACTACTCTTTCCGAAAACGGGAAGAAACTAAATTTATCTTAAATATCGACATCTCTGTATAAATGCGCTATTTGCTGATGACTATCATTACCCCTACTTCTATCAATGGCACGTCAAGGCAAAGGACATTTTATACAACGAGCGAACACGAAACGAGCAAAGGCTAAGTCTAGAACTAAGTCTTCTCGTTCAAAGTCACGTTCCAAGGGTGCTTCACGCAAGAAGAATAAATCAGGATTCTTAGGCTTTTTCCAGACCGCTAGTAGTCGAGCTCATCAGCGGACTAATCAGAGAAACTGGACTTCTAAAGGGATGAAATCTGTTAATGCATCCATCGCCCAGCAGTCCGAAGATGACTACAGTTTACCGATAGCCCACCTCATTCTCAGGACTATTTTAGGCGTTTTACTGATATTTCCATGCTTTATCTCTACACTAGCTATTTTTGAAATCAACACCACCCACACTGGATCTAATAACTTCTGGTATAATCTGTTAGACACTGATGCATTTTTATATTTCTTACTAGGATACATCTTGATGATCATTATTTTCTGGATCAGATCATTAAGAAAGACCTTCCTCTATCTCTATGTTCTGGGTCATGAGCTCACACACGCATTCTTCATTTTCCTCTGTGGAGGTAAGATTTCAGGCTTCAAAGTCACTCCAGATGGGGGCTATGTGATCACGAATAAAACCAACGTCTTAATCGCCCTCTCGCCATATTTCATTCCATTCTGGACCTGCATCATACTCATAGTCTCTTATATCACACGTTATTTCGTCCAGCTCCCTGGTCATGATGAAATCCTGTATTTCTTGATCGGTTTCAGCTGGACCTTCCATCTCGCTTGGACGATATGGATGATTCCGCGTGATCAACCAGACCTGAAAGAAAACGGCTCCTTTTTCTCACTGACGGTCATTTATCTGGCTAATATTTTACTCCTAGCCACTTTACTCTGTCTTTCTCCATCAGGGATCACATTTAAGTCATACTGTTACCAATGGATTAACCTGTTCTTTGAGAATGGGATTGGCCTTATCAGTTGGTTGAAGTCTATTTAAATGATCAAGCGGGCCACTGATTACTCAGCGACCCGCTCTCATTTCGCTACACACACGACTTGTATCTTGATGAAATTTTTATACACACCAGCAATTACAACACATCCTTTCTTGCTTGATTAAAGACTAGCTTGGAAAGTCACATCTTAGCCATTATAAGAATTCACTTCCTTTATACCGCTATAACTAAACAAAAAAACCTAGAGAC
>CALFBV010000200.1 GCA_937951395.1 uncultured Rubritalea sp. | reverse complement strand
GATGCCGCCATCTATGAAGCGGAACTAAATAAAGAATTTTATAGCGACCCTAAATACAACACCAGTATCATCAATCGCGGTACCGATAGCGACTCTAGAGATAACAATGAAAGCCTTTTCAAAGACGAATACCTCTACACCTCAGGCGGCGGAGTGAAGACCAGTCAGGCACCAACGAAGACTTGGGGTCTTCCTAGTTTCCTCATGCAGTCAGATCTGTTAGAGCCTCTAGCACCAGCACTCACCACCAGAGGAGACACCTTCACCATCCGTGCATACGGGGAGTCTAAGAGCAACGAAAAAGTAATAGCTAGGGCCTACATAGAAGCTATCGTAGAGCGCAGCCCACACTACATCCAGCATCAGCCTATCGAAGACACAACGACTAGTAACGCAGCTAATATCCCGACTGATGGCATTCTTAAAAAAGATCCGCTCACAGGCGAAATCACCGCAGGTAATCTAACAGAAATAAACAAGAAGCTCGGTAGAAAATACCGCATCAAATCATTCCGCTGGCTAAACAAAGACGAGATATAGAGAAATGGCCAAGATGCTTTTTATTTACTCCATCAGATTATGAGAACACACATTACATTTTTTATCCTTATTTCCCTCGTGGGTTCTCTCATCTCGTCTGCCCAAGCATCAGGCACAGATAAGAAAGAAATATTGTCTGCAAAGCTTGCTGTCATTGCTATTGGACCTAGGCCGCCGCGCAGATTTGGCTCTACTGATGGGGTTAAAGATGAAGAAGGAGGGGAGGCAAACTCTGCTTCTTCACTACTGCCTCCTAAGCCAGGAGAGATCCCACCGAGAAGACTGCATTTCGATATTAAGGAGAAGAAGGAAGGCGACGCTAAGGACGACGACAAGAAGTCTAAGAAGGAATTGAAATCGATCAACGTCACCTTTAACAACCCCTCACACTTCATCGAAGTTCCTCCGGGAAGATCACTCAAGCTAATGCGCAAGGATGATAGTGAATTGAGTAACTACATCAGCATTTCTCCTCTAGACCCGGGCTCCATGACTGTAGTCCTGCTCCGCCCCACCGGAAAGGGAGGCAAGTGCTGGGTGCCTGAGCCCATGCAGTTCAAGATAAATCTATTAGGTGATCAGCTAGCAAATAAAAGGCTAGCCATTATCAATCTGAGCCGGAAACCCGTCAAAACCGTTTTCCATAAAGAGAAAAAGTTAATCCCATCTGGTGGGTTTGTATCCTATGAGAGTATTGAGGGACTTGAGCTTCACCGCATAGCTGCTGCCTATGGACCGGAAGACAAAATCATATACAATACAGCTCTCAGATTAAACAAAAGCAAGCGACTCCTCTTCTACGTTCTCTATGACTCTAATCCCAACACCAATGATGGTAGAACTGTGGGTCTATTCCGCACTAGTGTAGACCCAGAGGAAGAAAAGAGGAATGCCCAAAAGGAAATTGATGCTAAGCAGGAGGAGTAAAATAGCTATCTCTCAGCCTGCTTATAGATTTTCTTTAACTCACTAGTGAACTTGCTTTCCGTAGCCTTGTTAGCGGGTTCATTCCTATACGTGGTGTTGTAGTGGTATTGGAGTGTGTTATCTAACAGGTCTTCTAGTCCTGGAATTTCTAAGTTCTGATTCTTGAGGTGCTGGACGCTGTGCATGAGGGTTTGACCGGGTTTGATTCGGTAGCCTAGTTTGGCGGAGAGCTTCTGGAAATGTTGTAGATACTTAGGCTCGTGCCTGACGTAGGCAGCGCTGCTGGAACGCTGCTTGGGTTGAGTGAATCTTCTGAGAAGCAAGATGGATATGACGAAAAAGATGAGGCTGGCTATGGTGATTAGAACTTTGATCCAGGTGATCGTGTCCTTAGAGTCTTCGTCTAACGGATTTTCATCTGGGTATTCCTCCATGTCTGTTAGCTCGGGTGGCACTTCATCATCTTGAGATTCTGAAGCAGCAATTTCTGACGGGGGAGTGGTGTCAAAGATCACCCAGCCGTAGCCATCTAGATAAACTTCTGTCCATGCGTGAGCGTCCTTTGATCGGAATACAAATAGATTTGAGATCTCGAAAAACTTACCTCCAGACCAGCCAAAGGCGATCCTGCTGGGGATGCCCAGCTCACGGCAGAGCATGGCAGCGGCGGAGGCGTAGAACTCGCAGTATCCAGACTTTTCCACAAAGAGGAAGTTCTCTAGCGCATTGATCTCGTCCTCGTTCTTGATGTCGAGCGAGTAGCTGCACTGGTCGTTGATGAGCTTTTTGAGTGTAGAAAGCTGCTGTGCTAGAGGTAAGTTTTTATCGACTCTGTTAGCGAAGTCTGTGAGTTGGCGCTGAAGCTTATGATTAGAAGTCCTGCTAAGATATACGTCATGGGTCCTACCTATGACGATGTTCTTATCAAGTTCCACAATTTTATCTAACAGCATCGGCTGTGAGGTGGCGGAGTAGCTGTAACTGATGAGTTCTTTATTAGTAACACGTGGCAGGATATAAGTATCAGTGCTCACCTTCGTGAGTGATTTTATATCTGTATCGATGGTGTTATGCAGAGTGGTAAGAATGTTTTGGCCGTTCTTATAATAGGACTGGGTGATGGTGTGATCAACGAGCGGTAGGAGACTTCGCCAGGTGCCATTCACGGGAGAAATATGGATTCTTGAGTTCTCTGGCTTTTCTATTTCTAGCTTGGTAGGCTGGTGGATGGACCAGGTATCTCCATCGAAGTGGTCTAGCGTGAATGTGCGTAGATAGATGCTGTGTTTTCGCAGTGATATTTGGCTAAATTTATTAGGCACCTCCATAAATATCTCTGGCTTGTTAGGTTGGCGCTTGCTTGCTTGTTTCGGATGCGAGCGCTGGAAATGATTATTCCAGAGCCAATTTCCTGCTCCGTTATGCTTAAGCTTATCTGGTGTGCTTACTATGGTTTCTTTGGAGGCGCCTTTGTTAGTGAGCCAGTATTTAGCTTCTTCGTGTAGCTCTTCAGTGCTTTTAGGTCCTAGTGTGAATACTGCGAGTAATAGTAGCTCTATGCAAAAAATGACCGCTCCGATGTAGAGATAGTCGAGCCATTTTGGAGAGCGCAAGCTGCTGAGTCTTGGTCGGTTTCTGCTTTTACTGGAGGCATCACTAAGCGGCACGGCGACCATCACTACGATCAATGCCAATCCCGCGCGTGCCCATGTAGGCAGCAATTCAGGCCAGCCACTGAGCAGGACATAAGCGACGATAAGGTTGATGATGAGAATGGCGGCTCGCATGATGGAGTGTTCTTTATGCTGTTTGGGAGAGAGCTTCTTTAGCAGACATCGTTCTCTTAAACGGAAAATGGATCTGGCGGATATCGATGATGATGGCTGTGTCCGGGACGCTGACCAAATCTTGCCAGACGTCTGGTGGCATATCTGAAATGATAATTATTTGCTGTTTATCAGAGACACCATTAAGGGCTGACTGCAGCTCGTGCAGCTCCGTTCCTATCGCCCTTTGACTATCCGCTAAGGTGGACAAGCACTCGTAATATTGTGATCTCGTCTTAGCGAGAAGTGGATGCCAGCGTAGGAAATCTGCTTCTAAGCTGGTTCTAATATTAAGGTTACGGAGATGCGAGATGGTGCCAGCTGTGAGTGATATGGCGCGCTCGAATGCATCCTCCCGCATCATTTCACGCTGTGAGCTGAAGGAGTGGAATATGATAGTAGCCTGATCTGGGAGCAGTCCTGGCGGATCAAACTCGCGGACCCTGAGGGTGTGACCCTGAGCCATTGAACGGATGGATGCAGGCCAGTGAATGTTCTTAGCCGCATCACCGGGCTGCCATGGGCGGATACTGCGTGGTTCACCTGAGTGCTCGATGTTAGAGTGGAGGTTCGGATTATGGCATTGGCCGCTGACTCCGTGATCTAACAGCTCTTCTGGGACGATGCTGCGTGGATAAATGGTGAGCGGATGCTGTAGTAGCTGACGAGATGAAAATCTGAATAGTCCGATCGGAAAAGTTGAGCTTAATTTATACGGATGCTCTATGGCAGAAGCGCGCATAGGTATGCTGATGGGAATGCTAGCACTAGCAAGAGAACGCGCGGGAACCCAGGCAGATTGACTGGCTAGGACAGTTGCGTGTGGAAAGGCGAGGTAGAGCTTCACATGAAAAGCATCTAACATGGAGCGATCATTACGGATCACTACGTGCGGCTTGTAGGGCTTATTGGAATGACATTTATGCGGTAGCGAGACGTCTGCCTCTAGCTTAGAAAGATTACACCTACCTAGCACATAGCAACAGAGCATAAGGGTCATTGCAGAGAGCCCTAGTGTGATAAATGCTCCATCACCCATCAAGATTCCTGCTGAAGATAATCCCAGAGCAATACCAATGCAGAATGCTCCGCGTGGGGCTAGCTTAGTGGAGAGTTTTCTCATTTGCGGTTTTCGTAGAGGTAAGTTTTTTAAGCCACTACTGTTTGTTGGAGTGCTTGCTCGATGATGTACTCCGGATCACTACCATCGTCACAGATAATTCTGTGGCGCATGACGTGCGGGAATACAAATTGCACATGATCTGGTAGAACGTATTCTGATTTCTGAATGTGCGCGTAAGCTTGTGCCGCGTTTAGCAGAGCGATAGATCCTCGGATGGATACCGCATGAGGATTTGCAGACAGCTGGCGCACACTTTCACAGAGCGCGATGATGTAGCCAGAAAGCGTCTCAGAAAGCTGAATAGCAAGGCATTTATTTTGCTCATTGATGATGTCCTCAATACTTAAAAATGCTTCCATTCCCTCAGAGGCTATCTGCGCGTGTTGGGATAAAATAATGCTTTCCTGAATGCTTCGGCTAGGTAGAGACATAGGAATAGAGAGCAGGAATCTATCCAGCTGTGGCTCGGGTAATGGGAACGTTCCAGTGGAGGAGGTGTCATTCTGGGTGGCGATCACACAAAAGGGGGAGTCTAGTTTGATGGTCTTTCCATCGATGGTGACCTGTGCCTCATTCATGGATTCTAGCAGTGCTGCTTGGACTCTTGGTGAAGTGCGGTTGATCTCGTCTGCGAGGAGTAGATTAGAAAATACTGGGCCAGGAATGAACTCAAACTCTCCGCTATTTTGTTTATACAAATGATAACCTAAAATGTCTGAGGGAAGTAAATCTGGGGTGAACTGAATACGGCGAAATTCGCCACCAAAGCAAGAAGCTAGCGTCTGTGCGATAGATGTCTTTCCAATACCCGGCGCACCCTCGATGAGAGCATGTCCTTTCGCTAGAAGCGCTATGAGGAGTAGTGTGGCAGGCTGATTTGCGCCAAGAACTTTTTCTGTAAGGCGCTGGTGGAGTAGCCTAAGTTTATCGTCTGGATCGTCTGAAGTCGGCATCATAAGTATAACGAACTATCTCACTATTTTCTTAGCCTGCAAAGTCTAATCTGAGATAGGAGTTTTACATTCTATTTACACACAATTACTTATTTTCCACTATGGTAACTAGGCTATGTAACTAAGAAAAAGGCACTGCGGAGAAAGCCTTTGATAACAATGTTTCAAGCTTCTCAAGAAGCAGATAAAATAAACATTATTCTGCTGCTGGCTTTTTCTCTGGCTGGAATGCTGAGAGGAAAAGCAGAGTAGCAGCTATGCAGATGCAGGAGTCAGCTACATTAAATGATGGCCAATGATAGTTGTTGGTAAACGGCACCTGGATGTCTAGGAAGTCTACCACGTAGCCGTGCCCCAGACGCTCGAAAAATGAGAGGTGCTCAGGCCCACGTAGGAAAAATCCTTGGAAGAGGCGGTCGATAAAATTACCTATAATCCCGGCCAGGAGAAGAGGGGCGGACCATTTAGCGATACCTTCGAAAATATTCTTCTTCCAGAGAAAAGGCACGAGGAAAAGTGCAATGATGGGTACGAGCATAAACACAATTGGAGCCCATGTTGAACCATTGCCAAATCCAAAAGCCACACCTTGATTGTGAACGCGGATGATATTGAAGAAGTCTTCTACTACAGTGATTTTATCAAGCCCCTGGGTATCAAAATATACATCGTCTCCGACTTTGATTGCGGGTTGTTTGAATTTCATCACAATCCACCACTTAGAGATCTGATCTAGGATGACGAGAGGGAGGGAGATTTTGAGAAAGAGTGGTAGTAGTTTAGATGGATTCATCGCTTATTAAAAATGTTAGATAAAAGTTTATGCTGAAATGATGGACTGGCATTTATCCGAGCAACAGCCTTGGCTCTTATTGTCACAGGATTCACAGCTGAAGTGTTGTGCGTTACAGCCGTGTTTATTAGAGCAGTTAATGTAGCGCTCGCTTGGTATTCCACAGTGCACGCAGTGGGCGATCATACTCGGGTTTTTTGTATTCACTGGCACAGTGATGCGCTCGTCGAAAACGTAGCACTGCCCCTCGTAGTCCTCGCCCTTTACCTCTGGGTCTTTCCCATAAGTAACGATGCCTCCATGGAGCTGATTGACATCATCGAATCCTTCGCGTACTAAATAGCCACTAAATTTCTCACAACGAATCCCACCAGTACAATAAGTGAGAATCTTCTTACCCTCGAACATATCACGGTTGTCCTTGATCCACTGTGGTAGCTCACGGAAGCTAGCTACTGGCGGGAGGATGGCATTTTTAAATTTACCCAGCTTCCACTCATAGTCATTTCTGGCATCAATGATCACGGCATTCGGATCATCCATGGCATGTTTCCACTGCTGCGGGCTAAGGTAGTTTCCAGTAGTTTCTGTAGGAGAAAAGTCATCTTCACCCAGCCCAAGCGTCACGATCTCAGTCCGAGATTTCACCGAGAGCTTAGGAAACACATGCCCTTCTTCAGGGTCTATTTTAAATTCTACCTTAGCAGTGCGAGGATCGTTCCTGAGAACCTCCATGTATTTCTGGCAATTCTCTTTAGTGCCAGAAACTGTGCCATTGATTCCCTCATTACCCACGATGATTCTGCCGAGCAGTTCTAGTGACTCACATAGCTCACGATGCTCATCTCGATAAGCATCAGTGTCTACTATTTCTGTATAGAAATAGTAGAGCAATACTTGATAAGGTGCCTCTGTCATGGAAATTACGTAGCCCATGATATAGTAATGAGCAATGCAAAAACACCCTTAAAGTAGCTAACTAGCGGTATTTCTTAGTGAGGTCGAAAGTCACGCCGCAGTGCATACAGCGGACGCAGCGGTTGAATAATGTAGTGAGAATAGCAGTAGATGAGTAAGAAAACGGGAAGATTTTATAGGCTTTCTTGTGTTTGTTAGATTTACCATTCTGAAGGTGAGGCGCGCGGCAGAGCGGACATGTAGTGGCCTTGCATGCTAAAAAGTACATCAGTTTTAGAAACAACCAAAATATAAATAGTCCGATTCCGATAGAGATGAATTGCTGTTGCTTCTCGTAGATGCCGTAGCCGATAGTAGCCAGAGCTAATAATATAACTCCCATCGCTGAAAACCATAGTAATACGGCACGGCAATAGGGCCATTTACGTAGCACCTTGTGAGCATTATGTTCACGGTGAGGTATTTTTCCTTGGATGAGCCCCGACTGCTTCTCAGAACGATTGGCTGAGTTTCTGATTCTGTACTTTACTGGCATGCTAAATTACTGAGATGTAGGACGATGTTGAGCTCTATTGATCAATGATTTATACTCCCCGAGTAAATATAATGATCCTGTAATCAGTATAGGGTTATTTTCATCGAGCGCAATACTTAATGCATCTTTAATATCAGAAGACCGCAACAATATGATTTTTTCCAGTCCCGTAATCCCAGCAAGATCCTCAAACTGGATCGTCCTCGGAGAGTCAATGGGGGTAAAAATAATTTTATCGGTAATCTCTGTAAGAGAAGTTAATACCCCACTCAGATCCTTGCTTTCAATAGCTCCAAAGATCACTACCGGTTTTATATCACCGTACTGCTCTCTCCAAGTGTTCACTAAAATTTCAGCGGCATGAGGATTATGCGCGCCATCGATCACAGTGAGCGGGCTTTCAGAAGTGACCTCGAACCTTCCCTGCCACTCCACACTTGTAAGTCCATTTTTCACCGAGTCATAGCGCAATTCTACTCCAAGCTGGTGTAGAGCTTCGAGTGCTAGTGCAGCATTTTCTCGCTGGTGAGCACCAGGTAGAGCCACTGCATAGGCTTCTACTGATTTAGTCACGACGGTGAGTGGGGCTCTCATTTTGTTTGCAGTCTCAGCGATGACTTTAGCCGCTTTCCAGTCCTGCTCAACAGAAATGACAGGCGCATCAGAAACGATGATTCCCGCTTTCTCACCCGCTATTTCGGTAATTGTTTCACCGAGCCACTGGGAGTGATCCATCGCTATCGGAGTCAGGACATAAACGTCTGCAGGCACTGCAGTCGTTGCATCCAGCCTTCCACCCATGCCCGTCTCCAAGACGATGAGCTCGCACTCCTTGTCTCTAAAAAACTTCATGCCAACGGCCAGCGCGATTTCAAAAAAAGTTGGATGATGTTCCCAGTCATTCACAAGATCACGAAGCTGAGTGAGATATTTCGCAGTCTCTTCCTCGGTGATCATTTCGCCATGCACACGGAACCTCTCTCTAAAGTCTACCAAATGTGGTGACGTGAAAAGTCCAGTTCTTACACCATGAGCGCGTGATACAGAATCAATCAAGGCGCAGGTCGAACCCTTACCGTTCGTCCCCGCCACATGAATAACCTTAGTCTCTTTAGTTGGAAATGCCAGAAATTGAGCCAGTAGTTCGGCAGGAGCATCTAGCCCCAGTTTGATGCCAAAGTTCTGAGTAGAGTAGATCCACTCGATGGACTCAGAATAAGTCATCTTCATTCTTCAGGGAAAATTATTTCAACATGTAATCCAGAAGACTGCCGAGTCGCGCTCGGAGCTCTCTACGCTCCACGATGGAGTCTACCAGTCCGTGAGACAGCATGAACTCCGCAGTCTGGAACCCAGGAGGCAAATCTTGGTGAGTGGTCTCCTTCACCACACGAGGACCGGCAAAGCCGATCATGCACTTAGGCTCGGCAAGATTGATATCACCAATCGTAGCAAAGGATGCCGTGACTCCGCCCGTCGTAGGATGAGTCAGTACAGAAATATAAGGTAACCCCGCTTCTGATAATTTAGCCAGCGCGCCACAAGTCTTAGCCATTTGCATAAGTGAGAGCATTCCTTCCTGCATCCGTGCACCAGATGATGCCGAGAAAATAATCATCCCACATCTATCAGCGATAGCTTGCTCGATAGCACGCGTGATCTTCTCACCCACTACAGAACCCATCGACCCCGCAAAAAACTTAAAGTCCATCACCGCAATCATCGTAGGGCTTCCTTGGATACTAATTTTTCCAGTAACAACCGCATCATTGAGCTTAGTCTTCTTACGCAGCATTTCTATCTTATTCTCATACTTCTCAAAGCCTAGAGGGTTTTGAGAATAAAGTGTGGCATCTGTTTCCACAAATGAACCAGGATCAGCTAACATGCCTATCCTCTCACGAGAGCCGAGCATAAAATGATGACTACAATGTTGGCAGACTTGATGGTTCTGCTTGAGATCCAGAGCGTGTAGCATCTTCTCGCATCCAGGACAATTCGTCCATAGATCGTTTGGCATGTCCTTCTTTTTATTTTGTCTGAGACGAGGTCTTTCAAAGATTCCCATAGCTTAGTCGGTTAGATTGTCAGTTTGGTGGTCGGTTAAATTTCTGACACTCTAGCCACGTAAGACCGTTACGACAACTATGTTTTCAACTTTCGGGAATTCTTTTCTAATCAACCGCGCGCATTCCTCTGAGGTAGAGCCAGTAGTAAAGACATCATCAACGATGATAATCGACCGATAATCCGCCAGACTAGCCTTCATAGAGAAGGCTCCATTCAGATTTTTGAGCCTCTCGCCACGGGATAGCTTAGTCTGTGTGGTGGTGTAGCGTGTGCGTTTTAATAAATTTAGAGTGGGGACACCAGTCTGGTGAGTCAGTTCTCGGCAGATGAGATCCGCCTGATTAAACCCTCGGGTAAATTTCCGCCTCCAGTGCAGTGGCACGGGCACCAGAACCGGAGAGGGGAGCTCGGAAAAACGTGGGTCATCCTTCAGCACTTCAGAACAAAATTTAGCCAACACACGAGCCAAGTAATGCCGTTTCCCATACTTAAATGAGATCACCAGTTGGCGGTTCATAGCAGTGTTCTTCAGTGCAGACTTCGCATACTGAAAAGAAAAATTCAAATGGTGACAATTCGGACAAATAGGATTCTCGGAAAACTCACCTTCAAAGTCCTCGCCACAGACATCACAGTATCCTTCAGTGATTCTAATCGTAGCCTCGAAGCATGGATCACAGAGAGCATGCTTACCATCTAAGCCATGTAATAACTCCCCACAATGAAAACAACTACTCGGATAAACCGTGTCTAATGTGCTAGAGAAGAGTCGCTTGAACAT
>CALFBV010000199.1 GCA_937951395.1 uncultured Rubritalea sp. | reverse complement strand
TTCATCTGCATTAAAAATTCGTATCATTCTTCCTCCTGTTGACATGCGTAAGAGCTTCGATGGACTCACGGGCGTATTACGTGAGTTCAGCCTAGAAAATCTCAACGCGCAATACCTCTACGCCTTCTCTAACAAAAGACGCAACCGAGTGAAACTCCTCTACTTCGATCGCACTGGAGTTTATGTCGTCGCTAAAAGACTTGAGCAAGGAACATTTAGCTGGCCTCCAGCGGCAAAGAAAGATGAAGAGATACTCCCGCTTGCACCTGAAGCTCCCTTAGCTAATACAGCCCCTTAAAAAAACATCGGAAAAAATCACACCCCTCATTATTTATTGTATTGTTGTTTTGTTCGTTCATGGCTTTGTCTGGTGCTGGTTTAGAACCATCAGTCAAAAGTCTTGAACGGGCACTGGCAACCCTAGAGGGGATGAGCGTCCCGCTGCACTAGCAGCCGATTCCGCTACGCTCCATCGCCTGCTAGTGCAGCGGGTTAGAGGTGAGTAGCTTTTACAGACAAAGATTTACACTACCTCCATGACTGCGATACTGGTCTTATACATGACGTTCTACAGTTAGATAGATGACCTTTTACAGGATGAAAGATGACCTTCTACGGTAGGCAAATGTGAGTATCATGACTATTTACAGTATGGGAAAATCTATTCTAACCTTCTATAGTAAGTAAAATTGTCAAGTTTGTGATATTTAAATCTAAATAACCCCAAATGGTTAATTTGAGTTAAATACCTTATACCAAGCATTGCTCAAGCCAAACCCACCTAAGTAATAACGGCCTGCATAATCCTTTCGGCCACTTCTTCAGGTCGCAAGATAGCCATATGTTGCCCCTTCGTAACAAAAATAGGCTGCTCATCCACAGGCACATTATCTCTACCATGAGAACCTTTCACCAAGCTCGCGTCCAATGGTATCACTTCCAGCAAAGCCCTAAAGCCTAGCTTATTCTTCAAGAGAAACTTAGCAATCGTCAGCTTAGGAAATTTCAATCCAGGGTCCAGGAAAAGCTCAACAGGATCATAACCCACCTTCCGATGAATATCCACACATCGTGCGAAGTCCGGAGCAACCTTATCATCTTCCCAATAGTAATAAGTGAACCATGCATTCGGTTTAGAAACTGCGATCAGATCACCAGCCCTCTCAGCAGAATATCCATGCGGTGCAGACCTCACCTCATCCACTCCACTACTTTTTTCTAAAAGCTCTCTTACCTCATCCATCAGAGAAAGATCATTCACATAAACATGTGCCACCTGATGATCCGCAACCGCAAAAACTTTACTCGCACCACAATCCAACATCTCCAAGCCCAGCTCATCCTTAATCGCGATCCAGCCTTTCTCCCTAAATAGCCGATTCAAATGTACAGGCTCATCCACAGCTGAGATCCCATATTCAGAAAGTAACATCACCTCCACACCATGTTCAGCGTAGAAATCGATCAACTCCCCTACCACCTTATCAATCTTCTCAAGCTCCACATTCACCCTATCATCTCCAGGGCCGTATTGCTGCAAACAATAATCCAAATGCGGCAAATAAACTAAACTCAAGGTAGGTTGTTTCTCGCGCTCCACCCACTTCGCAGAATCCGCTATCCATTGACTCGATGCAATCCCAGCATTAGGCCCCCAAAACGACATGAACGGGAAATCGCCCAATTCACTTTTAACCTCCTCCTTCATCTCCATAGGTTGAGAGTAGACATCAAACACCTTCCGTCCACTTGCTGGATACGCAGGGCGCGGAGTGATCGTCCAGTCCGCGCTAGAATACATATTATACCACCAGAAAAGCTTCGCACACGTGAAGTCTGGATTCACCCTCCTAAGCCTCTCCCAGATTTTCTCCCCCTTTACGATGTGATTACTCTGTTTCCAAAACTTCACCTCAGCCGCCTCCCTATCATACCACCCAGTCGCCACAATCCCGTGATCCCTAACAGGCAGACCAGTTAAATAAGACGACTGCGCAGTACAAGTCACCGCAGGGAAAGCCGGCTTAAACGAAGACAACTGCCCCGCCTCAGCAAACGCCCTAATCCGAGGAGTAAACTCCCCAATCAACCCCTTCGTAAGTCCCACAACATTTAGAACAGCTACACGCTTCATCATACGAAAACTAATAAATACCATCCAAAAAAACACCAGCACATATTCAATAGGTCTAAAATATAATTTAGAAGCCTACAGTTTTACTGGAGGTGATTTACTCAGCCTCAAACACCTCTTGTAATGCTTGATCGAATACCACATCTAGATAGATCGTATATCCAGCTGTGTTTAAGTGGATACAGTCATCAAAATACTCTACTGGGCTGAAGCTAGATAAATCAGGATTCCCTGCACGTCCAGTTAGCGCCCCGAAAGTATCTACTGCCTGCGCGTTTCCAAATCCACTCACCACACTCGCCGAGGCATTAAAGACATCATACACTCCCGTATTGAATACAATAGGGCTATTACTGCCAAATACCACTAAGGATAGTATACTGCACTAAACTGGATTTACGTTAAGATTCAACGTATCATAGCCTCCAAAGACGATCTTCACATAATCCCCCCTACAATCAGAAACACTACCGGAGCAGGGTCTGGATCAGCGGCTATGGCATTCGCTAAACTGGTAAGCCTACCTCCCTTATCGCTAGCTCATCCTCTCGCAGTGCTTCCACCCACGCCATGCTTATACACGGTGACTCTGCTAGATAGATTACGCTCCACTAGTTCATTCTGCACCAGATCATCATCTATAATATCTGCCCATGAGTCTCCAGCCACATAGAGTGAGCGCTTCTGCTCACCACCTCCATTATTGCCAGGAGTAGAAGATCCACCGCCATCACAGCAGTTCAGTATCACAGAAAGGGAGGGCATAAGAAGGAGGTAAATACGTTTTTGCATCATTTATAAAGGGTTAATTAGACTACTAATAAGTTCACTAGGATGGAAAACACCGTAGCCCAGCACAACCAATCAATAAACCAACAGGATTTGATCAGCTCACTCTACTTTCTCCGAAAATTCATCTTGAAATAACCAATACTAAATTTAAACTAAACACCATGAACCATAAAACCTTACTTTCCATTAAACTCTCAATCATGGCCGCGGCCTCAGCGGCACTTTGCTCATCATGCGTAAATAATGCAGGCACCGCTGATCCTACCCCGCTAAATACATCTGGTACTGCAGGCGACCATCCCGTAGCCAAGCCTATGATAGACCCTAAGACAGGTCAGCCTGTGAAAGATCACTACGTCAGCCCATTCCACCCATACAATCCGATCGTAGCAAAGTATTTTAAGAGCGGCCAGCTAGCTGGAGACCCGTCCACCGCCAAAGTTGACCCTAAAACTGGCAAGCCTGACAACTCCACACTAAAAGTCTTCAGAATTCCATAACCATTATTCTATTACCAATACAAAAAAGCCTACTCGGAGCGATCCAAGTAGGCTTTTTAAATTCTGCAATATAGAAACTTTCTATCCGTATCGTTCTCGCTAAGGAACTACGAAAATATGGCTCGGATCCCCATCTTGAGGATCGCGGACTTTCGTTCCCGGCATCATGCCATTCACCTCAACCATATTTTGGTTATACGGGTTAAATACAAACCCTGGTCTCCCTGCCACCCTAGTCGCTATGGGTATTGCCGAGTTTACGGGGATGGCCGTCTGGCTGTAGTTCACTGGCTGATTCATCGCAGGATACATCGGACGGTCTACCACAGGCTCTTCCTTCCTAGTCTTAGGTGAACTGCCACAAGAACTCATGATCAATCCAAGAGCTAGTATAATGGGAATGGGAGTGATTGTTTTCATGTTTGTCACTGACAATATACACCTTACTTAGATGTCGTGCAACTTTAAAAATGCTAAAATTACTGCACCCACATTTGATTATGGATTTAATCTATGGTAGGTAAGTTAAAGCCAAATAAAGAACCCCGCCGC
>CALFBV010000198.1 GCA_937951395.1 uncultured Rubritalea sp. | reverse complement strand
CGAACCACTCTGCTGGTTCTAGCCAGTCACAAAATTTCCGTCCATCATCATAGAGATCAAAATGCCTCAGCACTAAAGAAAGCGCACACGTAGGCACATAATCTCTAGGAAACTGGTGGTGATCAAAATTATTCTTCTCCGGATCATGCTCACCACCCACATCAATGACACAGACTGAAGGATCAGCCATGTCTTCTGGAGTTGGCTCACGTCGGTAAATAGGAACGTTGTTGTGAAAAATCATCACACTACATGCCAAAAAGTCATCTTTGTGAGATCCACCTGGATGGGTCACGATCTTTGTTATATCCATGGAACTACTAAATACATGGTTAGAAAAAACACAACATTTTACCATCGCATTACACAGTTATTTAGGCTTTATTTAATTCATGGATTCAAAATACCCTACAGCCTATCAGAAAAAAACAATGTGGAAGGCTGCCACTGGATTAGCGATACTAGTGATCGGGCTACTTATCGTAGGTCTCATCTGGATGACTAGCAATGCGCTATCCTTTCTCCAGCCAGTGCTTCTACCCGTAGCTATAGCAGGAGTCATTGCGTATCTGTTAGATCCCATTGTGGGCTGGCTCATGAGAAAAGGCATGAGTAGATTGAAATCAGTGCTCGCGGTATTTGGCTCATTTCTAGTCTTAATCACTGTCCTGGCTTGCATCATCTTGCCCCCCATCGCCACCCAGGTGACCGATAAAGAACAACGTGATCAAGTAGGCACACGCATCATGACAACTCTGGAAACCTTAGGAGACTCCGCGATGCTCAAGCCTGTGATTTCCTGGGCTCTCTCAGAACACGAAGAACCAGTGACAACTTCTGCGGTTGCACCAGCCATAGAAATTCCACCTTCATCTATCCTATCTAATGCCAAACCAGAATTTTCAGATACAAACCTAGCCAATTACCTGTCCGAAAACGCAGGCAAAATAGCTACCTTCGCTGGGAAACTCATCACCTCCGGAACCTCCACATTCATCGGCACTCTAGGTCTACTCATCGGTCTAGCCATGGTTCCCATCTACCTCTACTACTTCCTCAAGGAAGGCTCTGCCATCAAGAATAACTGGCATGACTACGTCCCCCTAAAAGCATCCAGATTTAAGACAGAGGTGATAGAGACCCTCGCTGAAATTAATGGTTATCTCATTTCCTTCTTCCGCGGTCAGGTTCTAGTGGCAATGATCGATGGTGTTCTCGTAGGTATCGCACTCGCTATCTTCCAGCTACCCTATGGTGTCCTGATCGGCCTCATACTCGGTATCATCGGTGTGATCCCATTCGTAGGGAACATCATCTGTCTTGTTCCGGCCTGTTTCATCGCCTACGCACATTTCTCTAACCCAGCAATCACTACACACGAATGGTTACTAGGCTCTAATCCCTGGGCATACGTGGCGGCTGTCGCTGCCATCTTCGTCATTGTGCAGCAGATAAATTCACTCATTACCGCACCTAAGATCGTAGGAGAATCCGTGGGGCTACACCCGATGACCGTCATTTTTTCGATGCTCTTCTGGTCACTGATACTCGGTGGATTCCTCGGAGCACTACTTGCTGTCCCCATGACTGCGGCGGTGAAAGTTCTCTTCAGACGCTACATCTGGGAGCGTAAAATCAACGCGATTCCAGGAGAAAATCTCACCGCATTTGCAGACCTTCCAGACGATATAGACGAAGCCATTACTTAAAAAAACTAACACCTAAAACATCATGGTAACTATCTCTATCAACTACGCAGGCGAACTCCGCTGTAATTCCACGCATGAACCGTCAGGATCCACACTTTCCACAGACGCACCAGTGGACAACAACGGCAAAGGCGAAACCTTCTCCCCTACTGACCTAGTCGCCACGGCACTAGGAAACTGCATGGCTACCATCATGGGAATAGCTGCTAAGAGAAAAGAGATTTCACTAGATGGAATGACATTAAAAGTGGAAAAACACATGTCAGAAGACATGCCTCGCAGAATAGCTCGCCTTCCCATCACCATCAACATGCCAATGTCTGAGGATGACAAATACAAAAACCTCATGATTAATGCCGCGCTCACCTGCCCCGTGCACCAGAGCCTCCACTCAAGTATCGAGATCCCTATCGAGTGGGTGTGGCAGTAGACGTTTCTTCTTCTGCTGCTGGAAGAGGATCTGCCCTGGGTAGCTTAGGCTGCTTAGGGAACTCTCCAGTTAGTAATGACACAGTCCTCAGACCTATTTTAGACAAACTAGCTGACCTGTTAGAACCTGTTAGAAGACCCTTTGTATGATAGCTGTGATCCGTGCGTGTAGGCTTCACGTAGCTAATTGTGGGGGAACTCACCTTGCGTAGACTTGGAGTCACCGCTAATGGAAACCCCGATGAAGCATAGCTGATCTCCCATGATGGGGTCGCTTTGCTATGATCACCTTTTCTGATCCACGGATGGCGCTTAGCGATGTCCAGCGCTTCACCACCTTTTCTTGGTATTGTAACCTTAAAATAAATTGGTATTTTCTTAATGAAATCACTCAGCTTTAAAGAATTGTCCTTATTGTGACGGATAAATAACTCCGCAATATTTAGCCCATTCAAGTTCAGCCCATTATACATTCCATGGCTGCTACTTGAGCCAAAGTAATGCGCGTGCCAATTCGTGAAATCTGAATGAGTCATCACATTGAATTCCAGATGCAAATGCGCACGCTCGCGGTTTATACCTGATCCAGTGTAACCCATTTTTGCAATGATCGTACCAGCATCCACTGGCTGCCCTACTTCACAGTCCGCCTTGTCGAGGTGTGCATAAAGTGAATAGAATGGCCCTAGTTTCGGGCCAAAATTGTGCTCGATGACTACATACTTTCCGTAGTTACTGTTTCCAGCCACACTGTTAACATAGACGATTTTTCCTTTCGCTATCGCCCTAACCAGGTCTAGTGGTCTGCCCGCAGAATCTCGCTTCAGAGGACGAATGTCTATCCCCTCATGGAAACGCGTGCCGATCACTCCCTCAGAAGTCCGTTTAAGATTCCTCACGTAGCCATACTGCCCAGCAGTCCATGGCTTAGATGCCTCTCCCTCAAAATTTCTGGTCGTGTACATATAAAACTTCTGCGGTTCTGACCCGAAAATATACCTATTATAAGTAGGTAACCTCAACCCCATCAACTGCTCTTCAGCCTGTGCGGGAAGTAGTGATGATACCAGAATAGCGAGGGCGCTGAGCCAATGTGAAATTTTCATAGAATAATGGAAATTCTACAAACTAGCCTGAGCATTGCAAGATCTCAAGTTCAAGGGAGATCATATATTTATGCTTTTGCTAACAAAACGAACCTGACATCAAATGACTGACTGTTACTGAGCTAAAGGTAACAAGAGATCACTTCTCTTACTTCTTTGCCTTAGATGCTTTTTTCTCGGCTTTTAGGCGTTCTTTCCAGGCTTTTGGTTGTTCGCCTATTTTAGGAAGGAGCGGATTTACTAGGGCTAAGAACCTAGGGTCTACGCCTCTCCAGATGGTGATCACTCTGCCGTCTACCATTCTATCTACGTAGATCATGTCTACTACTTGACCGTTGAGGTTGGCTACGATGTATTTGCCTTTATTCGCTGCGGAGATTGATTTCAGACGAGCTGCAGCCGTTTTACCTAGCTGGAGAGTAACACCATATTTTTCACCTTCATGCGGAGAGACAAATGGGTAATACGCGATGAAGTCTTTGGTGCTGAACGTTGGAGACTTCTGGATGTATTTAGTACCCATTGAGGTCTTAGCTGGGATACTGAGCTTTTTTCCTTCCAGACTACTGGCCTCTAGGTGAAAAGTGATGGAGACGGGTGGACGTTTTGTGCCATTAGCTGATGCTGTGTTCACGTGCGTAATACCTAGGCAGA
>CALFBV010000197.1 GCA_937951395.1 uncultured Rubritalea sp. | reverse complement strand
TTTCTATGTAGATAGTCAGTGCATCGATTGTGATCTTTGCCGTGAGACTGCACCTAATAACTTCACCCGTGAAGATGACGAGGGCTATTCCTATGTAACCAAGCAACCTGAAAACGATGAAGAGCGTGAGCAGTGTGTGGAGGCTATGGAAGGCTGCCCAGTTGAGGCGATAGGTGATGACGGAGAAGATGGATAAGAAGTCCGCAGATCAGTCAAGTACCCCTAAAAGATCGGTTTACCGTTCAAATCAAGACAAAAGCTCGCGTTCCATAGACTGGATGCGAGCTTTGGTGTTAAGACAGTGGCGACATGGTGAGCCAGTCAAGAATCCCACTAGGAATATTCAACATGCAGGTGAATTTCTAGATAAGCTATTAGAGGAAGTAGGTGCCAGTGGTAGTATAGAGGAGAAGCATCTCCATGATGCCTGGGAAAAGGTAGCGGGAGATTTCATCGCTAAAAACTCAAAGCCAGAGTCGCTTAAAAAGGGGGTTCTCGTATTGCGCGTAATCCAGCCAGCTCTTAGATTTCAGCTAGAACAGATGAAGGGTAAGTTGCTTCAGAATTTTAAACATGAACTCGGCGAAGGGATCATAAAAACTATCGTATTAAAAGTATGAAAAAACATTGGATATTTGATTGGTCAGGCACTGTTGTAGATGACCTCGGGTTGGTGATCTTGGCAACTAATTATGTTTTTAAGCAATACGGTAAGCCTGAAATGGATCGCGAGACATTCAGGCGTGAGTTCAGCCTGCCATATGGAAATTTCTACAACAAGCATCTCCCAGGTGCTGATATGAAAGAAGTGGAAGCTCACTTCAGGCATGCTTTCGACATCTGCGAAAGTAAGGTCACCGTGCTTCCTCACGCGCTAGAATTTCTAGACTCATTGAAATCAAATGGCTGTAAGCTCTACGTCCTTTCTAGTATGTGCGAAAAGGCATTCTCGGATCACGTTGTCGAACTCGGAATGGATCACTATTTTACTCAGACTTATGCAGGTGTTTTAGATAAGCGTGAGGTCATCGGTAAGATGATGGATGCTCATGGAATGCGGAAAGACGATACTATTTTCGTGGGGGATATGACACATGATGTGGAGACTGCGCATCATGCAGGCATCATGAGTGTGGGAGTTCTTACTGGTTATAATCACGCATCTGTACTGGCTGAATCTGAGCCAAGCATTATGGTGAAAGATTTAGCGCTGTTAGAGGGGCTCATGGGCTCTTCGGAAATAAATCCTGATGTAGTGAAAATACGAGGGCTTGAGATACCTACCTTTATCGGTGTTCCTGATGAAGAGCGTGCGGAGAAACAAGTGCTGAAAGTGCATCTGGATATGATCCCAAAGGTGATTTTTTCATCACTTAATGATGAGATTGAAGGCGGAGTTGATTATTATCAAGTGTCCCTGCGCCTTAAAGACGTAGCGCTACAGAAACCAAGAAAGCTCATCGAAACACTTGCTGAGGATTTGGCAAATGTTGTTTTAGATGAGTTCTCGGTTGCGAAAGTCAGAGTCGAAATTGAGAAATACATTCTTCCTGACACTGAGCACGTAGGGGTTGAAATCTGGAGATGAAATGATTTTTCAAACAATTGGTTGTAGTTGTTAGTATTTTTTTAGTGAGCAGGTTGTTATTATGACAATTCGTGCTAAAATGAGGTATGGGAATGAACAAAATGACAATCAAACTACAAGAGGCGCTCCAGTCTGCTCAGCAGGTGGCGATGCGATCGGCTCATGCTGAACTTAAAAGTACGCACGTTTTACTCTCGTTGCTTCAGCAAGAGGGTGGGATCGTAGTGCCTATTTTAGAAAGTGCGGGTGTGGATATCATAGCGCTCAAGGCCAGCGTCGTAGGTGAATTAGCTGATCTACCTACTATGCAGGGCGCGACCAGCGAACCGCAGCTCAGCTACGGAATGAAGACGACTTTAGATAAGGCAGATAAGTCTAGAGAAAAGCTGGGCGATGAATTTTTAAGCGTTGAGCACTTTTTGCTCGGAGCTCTACAAGATGCCAGCCCAGCGGGTAAAATCTTAGCGGAAGCGGGTCTAACAGAGAGTAAGTTAGAAGAAGCTCTCAAAAAAATCCGTGGAAGCCAGAAAGTGACTGACGAGGACCCAGAAGGAAAATATCAAGCACTGGAAAAATATGGGGCTGATCTAACTGCTCGTGCGCGTGAAGGGAAAATAGATCCAGTGATCGGACGTGATGAAGAGATACGTAGAGTGCTCCAAGTGCTCAGCCGTAGAACGAAGAATAATCCCGTTTTGATTGGTGAGCCAGGGACAGGTAAGACTGCTATAGCAGAGGGGCTTGCTCGCCGTATCGTTAGTGGTGATGTGCCGGACTCGATGAAAGGCAAGCGCCTCATTTCGTTAGATCTAGGCAGCATGATTGCTGGTGCAAAATATCGTGGTGAGTTCGAGGATCGTTTAAAGTCATTTCTTAAAGAGGTGACTGATAGCAACGGAGAGATCATTCTATTTATCGATGAGCTCCACACCATCGTGGGTGCAGGAGCCAGTGAAGGAGCAGTGGATGCTTCTAATTTACTCAAGCCGCAATTGGCGAGAGGGGAACTCAGAACCATCGGTGCCACAACGCTGGATGAATACAGAAAATACATCGAAAAAGATGCCGCGTTAGAGCGTAGATTCCAGCCTGTAAAGGTGGATGAGCCTAGTGTCGAAGACACCATCGCGATCCTGCGTGGACTAAAGGAACGCTACGAGGTGCACCACGGTGTGCGGATTAAAGACAGTGCTCTGGTAGCTGCGGCTAAGCTCAGTGATCGCTATATTTCTGACAGATTTCTGCCAGATAAAGCGGTGGACCTGATGGATGAATCTGCATCAAGACTAAAGATAGAGTTAGACTCCATGCCCACTGAAATTGACCAAATAGAACGTCAGCTCATGCAGTTGGAAATGGAGCGTCAGGCTCTGGAGAAAGAGAAGGATGCTGGTAGCGAGAAGCGTCTCAAAAAAGTGACTGAAGAAATGGCTAACCTCAAAGAATCCGTCTCAGGTATGATGGCGCAATGGAGAAATGAAAAAGAAGTCATCGACATCGTTAATAATGCACAAGAAACAATAGAACAGCTCAGAAATGATGCTGATGTAGCGAAACGAACTGGAGATCTAACAAGAGCTTCTGAAATAACTTACGGAACGATTCCCGCAGCGGAAGAAGAACTAGAGCAAGCACAAGAAAAACTCCAAAGCTTACAGAAGTCTGGACGCGTCCTAAACGAGGAAGTCACAGAAGAAGACATAGCCCGAGTGGTAGCCACTTGGACGGGGATTCCTATGAGTAGACTTCAAGAAGGTGAGCGTTCCAAGCTAGTGAAAATGGAAGAACGTCTTGGCAAAAGAGTTATCGGTCAGCGGACAGCAGTCGATGCGGTGTCAAATGCTGTTAGACGTGCACGCGCAGGACTCCAGGATGAAGATCGACCAATCGGATCCTTCCTTTTTCTCGGTCCTACAGGTGTGGGTAAGACAGAATTATCAAAGGCGCTTGCAGAATTTCTCTTCGATGATGAAGGTGCTATGGTGCGCTTAGACATGTCAGAATACATGGAGAAGCACAGTGTCTCACGCCTCATCGGTGCGCCTCCGGGCTACGTAGGATATGATGAGGGTGGGCAGCTCAGCGAGCACGTTCGCCGCAAGCCATACTCAGTTGTTCTCTTCGATGAAGTAGAGAAAGCTCACCCGGATGTTTTCAACGTGCTGCTTCAAGTTTTAGATGACGGGCGCATCACGGATGGTCAGGGCAGGACAGTTGATTTTAGAAACACGGTCTTGATTATGACGTCGAACATAGGTTCGCAGTTCATCATGGATGAGGAAAATGTGGAGCGACGCGAGGCGAAGATTAGCGAGGCTCTCAAAGCTCACTTCAGACCAGAGTTTCTAAATAGGATTGACGAAACAGTGATCTTTGATCGCCTCGATAAATCAGAGCTCGGTAGCATCATCAAGATCCAGCTAGAGCGTGTGAAGCAGAGATTACTTAAGCAGGGGATAGACATAAAACTTACCCCTGAGGCAACGGGCTACCTAGCAGACAAGGGCTACGACCCCGTCTACGGAGCAAGACCTCTCAAGCGGGCTATCCAGAAGCATCTGTTAGATCCATTAAGTATGGCGGTTCTGGAAGGTTTATTCATTGAGGGCGATGTCGTAGAAGTGACTCTCAATGATGATGAGTTGAGTTTTATCAAGTGAAGTAAACTAGATGGATTTACACCCAGTTATTGGCGAGAGCTGATAGCTGGGTTTTATTTTTTCAAAACAGCGCAAATAAATATTGACTGTATCGAAGTTTCAGTAAATTCTGAAAACGTGATGAAAAAGGTGAATCTTAATAAGGCGGTCAAAACTATAGAGGTGTTCTATGATGGTAGATGCGGTATGTGCTGCACCTTTATGAAATGGCTGGAAAAGCAGGAACGAGCCTGTGAGCTAATAAGTTATGATTATAAGAGTAGCGAGGCAACGGCAGTATTTAGAGATTTGTTAGAGTATCATCCTGAAAAGGAGATGGTGGTTAGGATGGATGGAGAAGTTTATCAAGGAGGCGAGGGCTGGGTTTGCTGTCTCTGGGCATGTGCAAAATATAGAGACGTAGCGGAGAAGATAAATAGTCGTCTGTTACTTCCGATGGCGAAAAACATTTGCCAACTTGTTTCTAAAAATAGACTAGGTGTCAGCAGGCTATTCTTTCGTAAGAAAAATGAGGAGATAGCGGCTGAGATCGAGAAAAACCAAGAGATTAAGTGTGAAGGAGGATGTGAGGAATGAATCTGTTAGACTTTGCTATCTATTGGGCAGCCTTCGTGCTCGCGATGATTATCTTAGCAAATTTCATTGCTCCAGGAAAACTTGGCTACGCTAGAAATTTGGAGAAAGTGGAACCGTTTTTTGGAGAAGTGTTCCGTGTTCATTGTGGTTACACCGTGTTAACTATGCTGGGGATGTTGCTAGCTTGTGTGTTCTATCACGATGGGCTGAGGGACGGAGAGGGCTTAGGTTTTGGAGTGAGTTTATTTATGGCTGTATTTTGGGGGAGTAGGGTAGTAGTCCAGGTGGTCTTGTATAATAAGGAGATCAAACAAAAATACCCCATCTACAATGTCTTGTTCTTCATCGCATTTTTCTATCTGGGTGCGTTGTTCAGTTTCCTGACCATTAGAAATTTATTACCATGAATGAATATTTAATTTGGGCTTTGAAGCTAGCGGGTCTAGCACAGTTAGCTCTAGTGGCGGGTAGTGTGGCTATTCCTAAATGCCTAGACTGGAAAGGTGGCTTAGCTGGTCTTATGCCATTACTCAGGCAGATGTTCTGGGCCTACGCCATCTACATCTCTGCTATTCTTTGTACAGCGATGTTAATTTTAGGATTGCCCTATTTGTTTGGGGAGAAGTTTGTAGAAGAGGTTACCCTGCCGAGTAGAAATGTGTTAGAGTATATCAATTAGAAATTAAAAAAAAATGATGAGTGAGAAAAAGAGAATGATAATCGCTGGAGCAAATGGCTTCATGGGCAGATACATTAGTAAATACTTTATTGAGAAAGGCTGGCATCTTGTCGGTCTAG
>CALFBV010000196.1 GCA_937951395.1 uncultured Rubritalea sp. | reverse complement strand
TGAAGATGAGTCTGTGAAGCTGCCAGAGGTGAATGATGAGGCAGATATTTACCGGGCGCTTGGCTTAGATTTTATTCCACCTGAGATCAGAGAGAATAGGGGAGAGATAGAGGCTGCGGAGAAAGGGGATGTTCCTAAGTTGATCGAGCTAGAGAACTTGCGCGGGACATTTCACAACCACACCACGGCATCTGATGGGCGGAATACTCTGGAGGAAATGGCGGAGGCTGCGATTGATCTTGGCCTAGAATATTTAGGAATAGCAGACCACAGTAAGTCATCATTTCAGGCGAATGGACTGTATGCAGATAGGCTGCTCAGGCAGGTGGCTGAGATCAAGAAGCTGAATGGCAGGAAAGCATGGGACGGGAAGTTCAAGATTCTGGCTGGCTCAGAGGTAGATATTCTGAAGGATGGAAGCTTAGACTTTCCTGACGAGGTGCTGAAGCAGTTAGACTACTGCGTGGCTTCTGTACATAATGCATTTACCCTGCCTGAGGATGAGATGACGGCAAGGATCATCAAAGCCATGGAGAATGAATATGTGACGATGCTAGGACATCTAACAGGTCGCTTGCTTCTAAAGAGAAATCCCTATGCAGTGAATGTGGATAAGATCATTGATTGTGCTGCGGAAACGGGAACAGTCATCGAGCTAAACTGTAATCCAATGAGGCTGGATATGGACTGGCGACACTGGAAGAAAGCGAAGGATAAAGGAGTGAAATGTAGTATCAATCCCGATGCTCATAGGACTGAACAGCTGCAGTATCTATCCTACGGTGTGCGATTAGCGAGGAAAGGATGGCTGACTAAGGAGGATGTTATCAATACGAAGAATCTTAGTGAGATAGAGTCTTGGCTGGGGATGTAAGTTTATAAATCATGGCTGCGATTATTACTCCTGTTATTCCCGCCGCGGCATCTAGGTATGAGCAGGAGCGGGTAGGGAAGCATGCCTGAGAAGTTTCTTCAATGATGATCACGAGGGAAACGACACTCCCAACGATGAGTTGTGGATAATTGATATTTCTAGATTTCAACAAGGGAGAAATAGATGCAATCGCTAGGTAAGCAAGAATCCCCATCAATAAAAAATGCCCTAGTTTATCATGGTGAGGAACATGCTGTAAGAAGTTGAACAGACGTGGAGAGAGGTTGTTCGTCTTAAGTATAGTTAGGCTGATGAGAAATAATAAAAACGCAATGAATAGGAACACAATCATAGAATCTATGACTGTCAGTTCTCAGAGATGTTCAAACTACTCCGCTTATTTTACTATGACCACCTTGGCTGGCTTCTTCAATTCTTTCAGATAATATGGGTTGTAATCCCCATTCTTCTTGTAGAAGCCGCATTGATTCCCTGAGTCTACGATGACTACACGCGTGAATTTAACTTTGCTGGCAGCCAAGTATTTCTGAAGCGCGTAGCCAAATTCAGTCCCATTAGTGCTAGGAGCGTAGCCTATCGCGTGTCTGCCTTTTTCGTCTGTTAGAATGAAGGTGCGCTTAGAGCTGTTAGGAGATTTAACAGGGGTTACGATGTTGCCGTTCTTGATGAAATTAGAAGTGGATGTAGAGAAGAAAAATTTTCCTGATTTGTAAGAAAAGTTAGTTTGGGTAGAAGCAGAAATGGCGGCGTGGCTCTTCTGTCGTGACGCACTCTCACCAATGGTTTCTGGAACCTCTGCTAAGCTTACATCCTTAGATGCATCGAAGTGATAGATGGTGAACGTTACCTTTTTATCTTTTTGATCCACGGACAGCATGGTCTGTTCCAGCTTTGCAGATGAAGTAGCAGTGAGGCTGAAGATGGCAATTGAGAAAGCAAAGACGACGAGTCTTTTATAGTTAGAAAATGGCATAGTAGTTAGTTGCTTTTCAGTATGAAGAAATTTCTTACAGGTTTATTCCAAAATGGTCGAATTTTAGTAGGTCCGCCAGTTACTGATGAGCTGACCCATAGGTCAGATGAGCGACCACCGTCAAGGTTGAGCGCAGTGGTTGGTTTAAATACGGAGGTTTTAAGTGTCAATAGAGCTTCGGATAGCTGAGATAAGGTGCAGGAATCTACATGGCCAATGCACCAGTGGTTTTTCCCATCGGTAGCTAGGAATGAGCGAGGACGTGGGTTCTTACTGGAAAGGCCAGTGATAGTTCTAGAGTTTTCTAGTAACATGGGGCCAGCTTGTAATAGTTGCGCTGGTGGGTTCTTAGAGAGTGCGCTCCAAGCCGAGCGACGTGAAATTCTAGCTCCTTTATTTATTCCTAAGGTAGTGTGATGAAATATCCCTGATCCAAGTGAAGATGCGTTGTTAGAACCGAGTTTTTTACCATTTGAAATGACGATGCCCAGTGGCTTCCCTTCTGGAGTGAAGAATCCAGCGTTGATCGCAGCTATGCCGTTGTTTGCTTTCGCTGCGGCTTCTGAGTCACCCCATGTTGAGCCAGGTCCATTTGGCTGGTCAGCTACGACTAGGTGCTGAGATCTGGTGTCAAAGGTGACGATGTTAAACTGAATTCCGTTATGGCTGAATTTATGAAGTTTGGTAGGGAGTTTTACTTGAGGTGTAGTTTTGATGGGAGCGGACACGGGGGCAGGAGCTTGAATTTTGAAGCTAGGGGTAAGTTTTTTGTGGGGGTGCTTCTTAAAGTAATCTTGAACGGTCTGTTCTGTGCTAATGGTCTGACAAGCACTGACAGAAGTCATCACAGCTACTGAACAGAGGCGGAGAATTAACTTTGAAAATAAGGGTGAATGAGAGTTCATCTGGGTGTTATAGTATACGTGCGGCTCAGGGGGTAACTTACACTCATATGCTGTAATGGCAAGGGCTAGAAAGTTATGTTATAAATGGGTTGAAACACAGAGATCTAGCTAGACGGATCTTTAAACTAGGTATAGAGAATGCACAACGACAATATAGAACATAAATAATGAGCTTTTTACCAGAACCTTTCAGCCATCCCTATGAGATAGCTCCTGAATACAGTCAGAGCGTAGCATATTTCTCAATGGAGTTCGCGATCGATCAAACTTTAAAAATCTATTCTGGAGGCTTAGGCTTCTTGGCTGGATCACACATGCGTAGTGTCTATGACCTAAAGCAAAATCAAATTGGAATTGGGATCTTGTGGTCGTTCGGTTACTATAACCAAGTCCGCGGAGAGAACCGGGAGATGGCTGTGTCACACAGGCGCAAGCAATATCACTTCCTTAAGGATACAGGTATTAAATACACGATCAACATCCACGGAGCAGAAGTCTGGGTGAAGGCGATGTACCTTCCAGCAGGTACTTTCGGGACTGCACCTATGTTTTTTCTAACTACAGACATTGAAGAGAATGATCATCTTTCTAAAACGATCTCTCACAGGCTCTATGACTCTGACAGCCAGACGAGGACAGCTCAGTATATTCTTCTCGGTGTGGGTGGTGCTCGCTTGCTCGAAGAGCTAAAGGTGGATCCAGATGTATGGCATCTTAATGAGGCACATGCACTATCTGCAGCGTTCTACAAGTATTCTAAGACGAAGTCTATGGATGAGGTGAAGAAGCGCTTCGTATTCACTACTCACACTCCAGTGGAGGCGGGGAATGAGAAGTCTAGCTTTGATATGTTATTGAGATTTGGTTTTTTCTCTGGCCTTTTTAAAGAGGAGGTAACAGAGTTAGTAGGTCTAGAAGACGATACGTTTAATCACACTCTAGTGGGGCTGCGAATGAGTAGAATAGCGAACGCTGTTTCTAAGCTTCATGGGGATGTTTCTCGTGACATGTGGAAAGGCTACGATGGCATCTGTGAGATTACTCACGTTACGAATGCGCAGAACAAAAAATACT
>CALFBV010000195.1 GCA_937951395.1 uncultured Rubritalea sp. | reverse complement strand
CCATCTTCTAGCGCTCGGGCGATCGACTCTACCATTTCAGGATCTGGCTCTTCTTCCGGCTCTGGTTCTACATCCGGTGTCTCTGGCTCAGCGTCCTTTTCGGGTCTCGGTCTATCATTGTAGCCATCGAAATTTCTCACTCCGCACTTGGCGAAGATTTTGTAGCGCTTCTCCATCTCGTTCACTACCCATCTGAGAGCAGCCACTACCTTGGCAGGATCTGTGACTACTGGGACTACGAGGTGTGGGAGTTTACCGTAGATCTGCATTTCTACCACTTTAGGATCCACCATGATGAAGCGGAGTTCGTCTGGGCTGAATTTGAATAGAATACTGGCGATGATGGAGTTGATACAAACGGATTTACCTGCACCTGTGGCACCCGCTACTAGGAGGTGGGGCATGGCTGCGAGGTCACCGATGACGGTGTTTCCATAGACGTCTTTACCTAGAGCAAGGGGGATCTTGTTTTTGGCACTGGTAAATTCTGGATCTTGGACGAGCTCACGGAGTGGGACTGCTACTTTTTTGTCGTTGGCTATCTCGATTCCTACAGTGTCCTTTCCAGGGATAGGGGCGAGGATGTTGATGCGTTCTGCTTTAGTAGCGCGGGCGAGGTCTGCTTCTAGCTGGGTGATGCGGCTAACGCGAAGGCCTAGGCTAGGATAGACTTCATACCGGGTAATGGTGGGACCACGGGTGATGTCCCCTGCCGTGACGTCCACTCCGAAGGCTTTGAGAGTATCTATGATGATTGTCTGATTGGCTAGCAGTTCTTCTTTGTCAGCTTCTGGCTCTGCTTCTACACTGTCATCATAGGCGAGCAGATCAAATCCTGGGGTTTCGTAGTCTGCGTAGGCGTCTGTGGAGAGACTGAGTTCTTCTGCATCTTTTTTCTTCTTCTCAAATGGTTTAGCGCCAACTTCTGCCATCGGTTTCTTGCGCTGTGAGGCATCGATGATCTGTGGTTTAGGAGTCTCCTTGAGAGTCATTTCTGTCTGAGGCTGCTGCGCCTCTTCTTCTCGTCGTTTGGCTTCTTCCTCAGCAGCTTGCTTCTTCTCAGCAGCTGCGGTGATGGTCTTCTGCTTAGCTGCTTCTTGCTTGGTTTCCTCCTTGGCTGCGATGCGTTCATCTGACAGCTGATTTCTCTGGGCACGGCGATTCACCTTTGCATACTCACGTTCCTTTTGCTTAGCTGAACGCTCTGCATGGTCATTTTTCCAGGTGATAAATTTCTGCCAAGATAGCTTCGTAAATTTAATAGGATTGAGTCCTGTGAGCATGATAAGGCCAACCATGTAGGCGACGAACAGCACGATGATTGCGCCTGTTTTATTGAGTAGTTTCTCGAAAACTCTCGTTCCTATGAAGTGACCAACTACACCACCTGAATTCATCAAACCTGCTCCTTTAGCCCAAGTCGTAAACATTTCTGTGACACTAAACAAACAAGCCCCAATCACTACAAAAGCGATCAGTCCGATCCATGTCCTACGCGTCAATGAGCCTTCCATGAAGGCATAGGCAATCCCGAGCCAGATAACTCCAAGTGAAATGAGAAATGCTGCCGCTCCGAATAATTGCAACATGAGCCATGCGATAATAGCACCGAGGATGCCTACCATATTTGATGTGGGTCGTCCTTCTTCGTTAGCTGGTCCCTTGAACCACTCTGGGACATCTCCGTAGTCAAAAGAAATTAGCGCAAGTAAGAGCAGAAAGCCAAAACCGATCATCGCTATCCCTGCCACTTCATTAAACCATGATGGCTTGTTGCTTACTTCGTTTGTTTTTTTTGATTTATTCTGTGCGGCCATTCTGAAAATTCTGTCTATTAGATGCTCTTGGTACAGGTAACCTTCCCTACAAACCCTCGATTTTGCAAGAACCGATTACCCTAATATTAACTTTTCTTAATGAATATCTGTTCTCATATACTCTTGCGTCTCGTCCTCATTTCACCAAAACTTAGCTCTAACATTACTCCATGAAGCAACCTAACCTCATCACTATTCGCATCGAAGAACCCACCAGTAATCCTACACAACCTAGTATACATCACACTTTGGCTGATGATCTGGACGAGGCGGAGAAACGCTACCGAGCTCTAGTGGCAGTGATGATAAGCCAACTCACGGGCTTGAGTCAGACGCACATTAGATTCATTGTTAGCCCTGCTGACCCTGATGCTGTGGCCGCGGTGAGCTTCTGGTTGCTGCCGCTGTTCCGCGGAGACGTCATTAAGCACGGAGATCATTTCCATTTCACTCCTGAGCAGCACGCACCTGAATTCAGTATTGAGTTCTCCGGTGATGATAATTTCACAAATGATGAATTTGAGAAATGTGCCGAGCTCTCAGTTCACTGCCCAGAGTGTGGCGCTCGCTGGATCAATGCTGCCATGCAGCAGTGCTCGGAGAAGAATACCGTGATTGGCAGAGATTACCTTTTCATTAAACATCAAAAACTTACCTCTACAAACTCAACAAATAAACTCCCCGATCTTGCCTTGATTCACACAGATGCTGATTGGCAGAAGGCCATAGACTCGCACTCACCTATTGGACTCAAGCTCAAGAAATTTCATGCTGAAATCAGTGGCGATTGAAATGGTTTTACTTTTTGCCCTTCTCTCATTACCTTAGCCCTATGATCTTCATGCGCATCATTTCTGTTATCACTGCACTTACTCTGGGAAGTATACTTTGCGCACAAGAACCAGCTAAGGTGGTTAAACTTTCTGATAACCCTATATATAAAGAAGGCATTAGCGCGCTCAAAGATCACCTCCCCAGTATTGCTAGTAAGAAGTTTTCTAATCTGTTAGAGTCTGGGACTAAAGATAAAACGCTCGGTGATAAGGACAAACTCGCGTTACTCTTCCTTCTGGCTGAAGCGCAGATCCGAGACCTCAAGCCGGATGATGCGCTCGCTACTCTCACAGATCCACTCATTACAAAGCACCCTGATGCTGTTTTCTGGAAAGGCCAAGCATTAGCCACATCGGGCAGGTACAATGACGCTATCGAAATGTTAGAGCGTGCAGTTCCTGAATCTAAAAACTACACTCTGGCTCAGATCAAAATTGCAACTCTAGCAACTGCCCTAAATGACATCGATAAAGCGCTCTCCACTCTTAGTCTGTCTGTAAAAGGTCAGGACGCTAATAAAGTACGCCCACAGACCTATCTCTCACTTGCAAACCTCTATTTGGAAAAAGACGACGCTGAGAATGCTAGCCTCACACTGAAGAAAATAACAGCTACGGATGAAGTTACCACCAAGGCTAAACAAGTGATCCAGGCGCAGATTGACATTTTAAAGAAAGCATACCCTGAGGTCATCAAGTCTCTCGATGCTATGGTCAAGGCTCCAGAAAACCTTGACCGAAGGACGCTCAGCTATGCCACGCTTCATCTAGCTGATGCTCTCCACCTCAGTGGGCAGACTCAAGAAGGCATCAATACTCTTGTCAGCTATCTGGATAAGCATCCTAATAGCCCCCAGCTTGGACCTATGTTTTCCAGACTAAGTGAATGGATTCCTGACGATGTTGCTATCACTGATTCATCCATCAAGAAGCTCATCGCATGGTCAGGCAGAGACAAAGTGGAGACAACTGACGAGCTGAGTGAGACGGAGGAAGAGCAATCGGATCTCAAGACATTTGCTCATTACTACTACGCTAGACACCTCGCTCACCAGGCTGAAGCGGATAGTAAGACTAAAGCTATCTTTGAGCTTAATCTGCTCAGACTCCGCTACCCAACTCATATACTGGCAGGCACTTCATTGACCGATACTGCCAGCACACAGCTTGCTCTAGGACGAATAGAACCTGCTAAAAGAACCTTGAAACTCATCCAGAAACTAAATATCCCCATCGCGCCCATCGCTAAACAGCAAGCGGCATTTCTATTAGGGAAGCTCAACCTCGATGAGAAAGATTATCCCGCAGCAGCTGCCGCATTTCAGACCGTAGTCGACAACGCCACCAAAAAGAGCGAGCTACAAACAGCCTCTATCATCAATGCGGCAACTGCCTATCTCGCCTCTGCAGATGAAGATGGATTTCACAAGCTAGAGAACAACATCGATGACTCAGTCATCCAAACAAACCTACTCCTCGAATGCGCTCTCTGGCTAGCGAATAAGAAAAAAACAGATGCCCGCAGCACCCTTCTAAATTTCACACATCAACACTCTGACCACCCGCGCATCAATGAAGCTAGACTGGCATTGGCCCTAAACTGCCTCAATATCTCCCCTGTGGACCTAGAACTCTGTCAGTCTATTATTTCAGATATTAGCAAAAACGATCTACGTGATAGCCAGCACGCTCAGTATTCATACTTAATATACAGAAATGCCGCCACACATATGGACTATGCTGGTGCTGCAGATGCGGCAAGACAGTTCACTGAAACTTTTCCTGAGCATCCGCGGACACCTCAGTTCACCCTACTCCAAGGTCAGGCTCTTTACCATAATGGCCAGCACAATGAAGCACGTCGAATTTTGCTAAACCTCACGAAAGCTCACCCAGAACACCCGCTAAAAAACTATGCAGAATATTATACTGCAATGTCCGCTAAACTCGAAGGCACACCGCAATCACAGGAAGAATCTATCGTGATGTTTTCAAAGATAGCCGCTGAGAAATCCGACCTTGCTACTGAGTCACTGCTCCAGCTTTCCCAGCTCTACATGAAGAAAAATCAACCGCAACTCGCAGTCGAAAAACTCAAGCCAGAGTTCGACGTAGCACCTGAAGGGGAAAAACCTCTCAAGATCGGAGTCCTCCTAGCATCATCTTATCATGCGCTAGGGGTCTCAGAACCTGAGTCAGTAAACTTCCAGCTAGCGCTCGACATATTCGATACCCTCATCGCCCAGAGCGTAGGTAACCCCCAAGCGATAAATCAGCTCAAATATCACAAGGCGCTCACCCTCCAGCACATGAACAGAGATGATGATGCCTTAGAAATTTACTACTCAGTTATCAACATCGACACAGAGATCGCGCCCATCACAGAATGGAAATGGTATTTTGAATGCGGGTTCAAAGCCATTGCAATGTTAAAAGACATGAAGAATCCTAACGGTGCCATTGCTGTCGCTAAGAAACTCTCTAACAGCAAAGGCTACCGCGCTAAAGAGGCAACCGACAAAGCTAGAGAACTAGAAATGAAATACATGATCTGGGAGCGATAGGCAATGAAGTTTCACCTCGCCATTATGATAATGTTTTTGGTCTGCACATCATTCAGAGAACCCCATGAAAATCCTCCGTGCTCTCGCTGAATCTTTCGAGAGCAACCTAATGAAACTCGATTAAGGAAACTGCTTAAGGGCATTTCTGAAAACCTATAGTGAATAGCGAATACTGCAAACAGATTCCACCAGCAGGCACCACCTAGACTGACTACCAATGTCCGATTTCTCTGAGTGACTCTAGTCTATCAGAGAGATCTTCTCTGCTCACCTCTTGCAGCTTAAGCGTAGAGAATGCTTCACAAGTATAACTAGCAGCGACTGAGCCACGCGCCATTGCTTGGCTAATATCAGCGAATGAATACTCATCGTTCTCTAGATTATCCAGGTACCCTGCCATTCCACCGAGGAAAGAATCCCCTGCTCCAGTAGGGTCCGCTACTTCTTTCAGCGGCCATGCGTGAAGACGGAACATTTTCCCTTCTGGACCAAACAACACTGAACCGAATTCACCAAGCTTGATGATCACATACTCAGGACCTTTCTCTAACAACCTCTCACCAGCGAGGATCAGATTAGGAGTTTTAGCTAGCTCCCTTGCCTCAGATTCATTGAGAACAAGTAAATCTATCTTAGTTAGAACCTCGTGCAGTGGTTCATTAGCGATCGTGATCCAAAGATCCATGGTATCTGCAATAACAAATCTATTTCCTCCATCACACTGAGAAAGCATTTGCAGCTGATTTTCTGGAGACATATTTGCCAGCACTACTAAGCTAGCGCTTGATATAGAAGGTGGAACCTTCACTTCCCAGCCTTCTAAAACATTGAGCGCCACTGCATGGGTCTCGCGGTCGTTCATATTAGTCATGTACTCACCAGTCCAAGTGAATGACTCAAACTCGCTTTTCTCCACACCTATTAGAGTCACACCGTGGCTCTCTAACATCTCTAAATGCTGCTGTGGATAGTCGTGACCCACAATCCCAACGAGATGCACTTCGTCTGTGTAATAGCTTGCGGCAAGAGACGCAAATGATGCAGAACCTCCCAGTAAATTCTTAGCCTCTGCGACGGGTGTTTTTACGTTATCTATAGCGATAGTTCCTCCAATGATGACTGACATGATAGTTTTAAATTTTAGTAGTTAGTGATGATGTTTTTTGCAGATGCAGTAGCGTGTTCGATAGACTCGGCTCCGAGTAGATCTGAAACAATGACTATTCTCCTCGCTCCCGCCTGCACCACAGTCTCTATATTTTTTCTGGTAATTCCGCCAATACAAAAAACAGGGATTTCTGCCCCCACAGTTTCTTGAACAACAGAAACATTCTCCATACCTATCCCAGGCCTTCCTTTCTTAGTCGCTGTAGGAAAAAGCGGACCAAAACCAATGTAGTCAAAGCCATCTAACAGAGCTCGCTGAGCCTGTTCTACAGAATGAGTGGAGCGCCCTATGATCATACTCTCCCCCACAATCTTCCTGACATCGCTGAGCTCACCATCATCTTGTCCTATGTGCACACCATCAGCATTTACTTTGAGAGCTACTTCGGGGAAATCATTCACGATAAAAGGAATCTTAGCCGCCTTACAAATAGGAACTATACGCCTAGCCATTGACTCTATCTCATCTTCACTACAGCCTTTAGCTCGTATCTGAATTACATCCGCCCTACCAGAAATGAGGGAACGCGTAGCTGCCTCTAATTCACTTTGCTCCACGTATCCTCTATCTACTATTCCATATAGCACTGCCTTCTCTAGCTCACTTTTCATGGCTTCTACTTGGACAATTTTCATCGAACAAACGAGATAAATTTCATTTAAGTAACAAATTTGCACCGTGATCGATCAAATACCCCTATCTACATTCTGTTTAAATGAGATCCAGCGGGCAAATTCACCTCAGAAACAATGAACGAATTAATGCCTTAGATGGGCTAAATTTACTTGCCAAGCCCGCGATACAGGGATATTTCGCAATCACAATTATGGAAGATGCACCAACACCAATCGCAGAACTAGACCAAGGACCATCAAAATTCGATGAGTTTATGGAGAAGAACCAGAAGAAACTCATGATCCTTGCTGGTCTCATTTTCCTTGGAGTCCTCGGCTATGTCTTCATGACAGGCCTTGAGAAGAAGCAAGCCGCAGAAGCTGGAGCAGCCTTTATGGAAGCTAGCGATGAAGAGGCCCTCCAAAAAGTCATCACTGATCATTCTAGTAGTCCAGCTGCAGGCACTGCCGCCATGGCGATAGCCCAGCTCAGAACAACTGACGACGACAGAACAAAAGCTCTCGATCATTTCATCAGTAACTACCCAGAGCACCCTGGAGTCCCATCTAAGCTTCTCGAACTCGCTCTGATCCAGATGAATGCTAGCAAGAATGGTGACGCTGAGATTACCCTCAATAAACTGATAGCCAATGAGAACTCTACCTACCTTGCCCCTAGAGCTAAGATCGCCCTTGCAGACATTGCCGCCTCTAATAATGAGCTCGATAAAGCAGAGCAGATCTACACTGAAGTCAAAGACGGCAAGACTCATTTCTCAAACGTAGCTGCAGAGAGACTGCTTTATCTTAAAGCTAAGGAGCCAGTTCTTGTTAAGAAAGCGCCTGAAAATCCACCAGTAACTCCTACTAAACAAAACGAGGTCACACCACCAGTAGAGATCACACCTGCATTAGAGTTAAAACTACCAGAGGAAACGACGCCTCCTGTAACACCAGCTCCAACGCCTAATCCAGAGGCTCCTACTGAATAATTTAACCGAACAATTATTCCCAAAAAACATTAACTTTTGCGAAATAATATTTTTAAAGAAAGTTGTTCACAAGTCCTACCGTATATAGTAGATACAAGTGATGGGACATCGCATGCAATCCATTTCTAGTCCTAGAAACCGCAAAAACATTCAAATAATCTAAAGAACGCAAATCAACTAATTCTAAACTCTAACCTTACAAAAAAGTGTCAGTATTCAAAAAATATATCGGTAACAACGAAGAGGAAAATACTCCATCTACATCCGCAACTCCTGCAGCATCAGCTCCGCAGCCTAAACCTTCTCAGCCATCTGCACCGAATTCATCATCTCAGCCTGCCCAATCTCAGTCCACCCCGTCTGCTCCTACATCTACTGTAGCAGCTACTAATGGCAGAAACGTTCTCAGCTCAGATGTAGAGATCAAGGGCAAAGTAATTTTCACAAATGATCTCGTAGTAGACGGACTCATCGAAGGTGAGATCCATTCAGACGGCTCACTCACTGTAGGAGAGAACGCACGTATCAAAGCAGAAGTTCACACTCGCTCAGTAGTAGTCTACGGAAAAGTCCACGGCAATATCACAGTCACTGACCGTGTAGAGCTAAAGGCAAATGCAGAACTCATTGGCGACATTAAGGCAGCTACTATCTCTATCGAGGCAGGCGCCATCTTCGTAGGCAAGTCAACAGTTGGCGCTCCATCTACTCAGACCGCAACTGCAACTCCTGCTGATAAGCCTAAGAAGTCTAACAACAACCAAAGTAACTCTAATAAAAAGGGAAAGCTCGCAGCAGCTTCTTAAGCAATCAAGAAGCTGGGAAAAACCTAGCAGATAAGCCAGTTCCTGAAGATGGACAGCTTGGGTTAAATTTCTAACTGTCAAAATATCTAGCTAAGATCGGAAAGCATGAATCCTTCCTAGCTTTTATCTAAGCCTTGAACTAGCTTCATTAACCATTCTCATCGAACAACCATTTTACTCTAGCTCTCGTAGTTAGAGTAAATTTTTTTACACCCTTGCAGATCACCTCAACTCACAACAAAAATCCCTGCGAACGTGGCATCTGAATCTTCAACACCAGAAAATGAAAGAGATAATACTAAAATCGGCATTCTCGATTCTGGTGTCGGTGGTCTATCAGTATTGTTAGAGATCCATAAACTACTTCCCCAAGTAGATATCGATTACATTGGCGATTCCAGCTGGTGCCCCTACGGCTCAAAATCTCCGGAAGAAATACAACAACGAGTCACCACCCTCTCCAAATATTTAATAGACAATGGCGCAGACATCATCGTCATTGCCTGTAACTCTGCCACCATCCATGCGGTTGAAAATGTCAGAAAAGAATTTCC
>CALFBV010000194.1 GCA_937951395.1 uncultured Rubritalea sp. | reverse complement strand
GATCAACGAGGTCTAGTGAACCTGCAATCAGAAGCAAAGTATATTGAACAGCTAGTTCTACTGTGAACCGCCGTGCTACGGAACCGTATGGCCGGTGGTGTGAGAGGGAGTTAGGGGGTGACCCCGCTCCCTACTCGATTTAGTCAACTCGCCAATCGATAATGAAAAGATTGGACTGCTGTGCACTCCGTAAAACAAATAAGCCAAATAGTTTTAAGAAGTATTTTGGATTGTGTCTCACCTTAGAAATGTGAAACGGGTGCTTTCTCTTATTTATTTGATGCTTGGTATTCTTTCATTTCACACGTAGGCTGAGCCAGCCATTTGACTTTCTTGTTAAATGGTAAGTTGTTGAGTGTGATTGCTTGATCAGTCCTGGATTATCCCAAGTGTAGATAACTTCGGCGATAGGTTCTCGATCGATCGTGTAGGATATGCAACTCATCTCAGTTATAGATTGAGCTGCTATATGGCGAACGATGGTTTGTTTATCTACTATGCGAGAAGTGATCTCTTTATGCTTTAGGGCAAGTTGACGTTCTGTTGGCTTTAGAGGTAGGATTTTGTAGGGGAGCTTGAGAAAGAGGTTTAAGTGATTATCCGTTTTAATCTTTTTGTTAGAGGTGAGTGAGACGTCCTTTTTTCCTTTAGGGTCTTGAGGTTCTATGTCTGGTATGAAGAGAGGTTTTTGCTCACATGCAAGTGTGAGAGGAATTCCCAATAGAGTAATCAAAAATATGTGCAAGCCACGTAAATTCATCTGTTAAGAACGTCCCTCATAACCGTTTTATTAGACGCGTTCGGTAAAAAAAATTATTCCCATTCGTTCTTAGGAGGATCTTTTTTGTCCTTATTTTTGTCAATCTTGCCGAAAGCTCCTGGCCAGATAGCTCTTATTAAGATGATGTCTAATCCTGTAAAAAAAAAGATGATTAAAATGAAACTTACTATTTCCATTGAGCCGACTACCTTCTATTTCAATACTTAGGTTTGGTGGGCGCTAGTTGATCCTTCATGATCTCCAGAGCTACTTGAATGCTTACATTGAGGCTGTTTTCTGAGATGTTCTCTAGATTGTCCTTTTTTGTATGCCACCAGTTCTTAGCTGAGAAGTTGCCGATGAGGTCCATGGTGGGTAGGTCGGCTATTTTATTCATCGGATAGTGGTCATCTAAAATAGAGCCGTCTGCTACTCCGAAACGATCTAGAAGCTCATGCTTCTCTATTACAGAGAGATAGCTGAGTAGCAGAGAGCTTGGTGTGTCTGATGGGATTTTGATAGAAAGATTACGGTGCCCGATCATGTCTAACAGAATACCGAATGTAGGAGTTTGGAGGTAAGTTTTTTTCGCTCCCGCTACGTCATTACGCATGTATTGCGAATAGTAGATGCTGCCAAAGAGTCCGTCTTTCATGAATTCGATATTTGGCGTGAGCGCTTCCTCACCATCGAAAAATACTAATTCGATCTGATCAGCTATCTCTTTATCTTGTTTAGGTAAATGCTCAGCGATCTCTAACAATGCTCCAACGCAGCTAGCCGCATCATCAGCTCCTAGAAATCCATCCATTAGTTTAGAGTCATAGTGTGCTGCGAGAACGATGTTTGGAGATTTACGACCGTCTTTTTTTCTTGCGATGAGATTCACAAAGCTGCGCTCACCATACGGAGTATTCGTTTTGAAACTTTGGCGTGAAACGCTCCATCCATATTTCTGAAGCTGTGCCGTGATGTAGGCTTGAGTTTTCTTGTGCCCTTCAGACTCTATGGATCGAGATCCGAAGTCTAAAATGTTCTTAGTATGGAGATAAGCTTTCTTCCCAAATCTCCAGTTCTCATAAGAGCTGATGACTTGCTTGTCGACATCATTGGTGACTTCTATTTGAGAGCTATCTACACCTTCGCCAGTGGCTGTAGGTGGTAGGGTTGATTGCTTTTTACAAGAGGCTACAAATATATAAAGTAAACTGCTAAGAATAACGATGGGGGATAGCTTGATACTCATGAAATAAAAATAAATTACAGTTATAGAATAGTGGTTTAAAAGTCTTTAAGCGTAACGCCTAACAGATCTAGAATCCTATTGAGATCTTTATTGCCGTAGTATTCGATTTCTATTTTACCCTTCTTCGCTGTATGGTGAACATTGACTCTTGTCGAAAACTCGTTTTGCAGTTGCTCCTGGACTTTCTGGATAAGAGCTACTTCCTCTGCAGTTCCTCCGCTAGAGTTTGTCGTTTTGCTAGTAGTCTTCGTTTTATTGAAGTCCTGCGCAAGTTTCTCCGTGGCTCTAACAGTGAGCTTCTTTTTAATGACCTGATCAGCTGCGATGATCTGTGCTTGAGAGTCTTTTAGAGCAAGGATCGCTTTAGCGTGTCCTACGGAAATTCTACCTTGCGCGACCATGGTCTGCACATCTTCATGTAGATCTAACAGACGCATGGAGTTCGCTACGCTGGCCCTGGATTTACCCACGCGGTTCGCGATCTCGTCTTGCTTCATAGTGAACTCTTTAGCTAGACGAACATAGCCAGCAGCTTCTTCCATGGCATTCAGGTCCTCGCGTTGTAGGTTCTCAATGAGAGCCATTTCCAGAACATCTTGATCGCTCGCCTTACGGACGATGACTGGGACTTCCTTTAACCCAAGGTTAGTTGATGCTCTCCAGCGTCGCTCACCAGCGATTAGCTCTAGCTTGCCATTCACATCGCGGACGATGAGTGGCTGAATGATGCCGTGCTGAGAAATCGAATCCATCAGGTCATCCAGCATGCCTTCTGTGAAATGCTTACGTGGCTGAAGCGGGGAGGGGATGACTTGGTCGATAGGAACATTTCTCACATCATTCTCGTGAGTGCCTACTCCAGTATTATCATTTAGATTGTCCGGTGATGAGTGATCAGATTTGAAATCAGAGCTGTTGCCCTGTTTCTTGATGAGTGCGCCTAATCCTTTTCCTAATGCCTGCTTCTTTGCCA